>JBDKHH010000035.1:0-30105 GCA_039797785.1 Bacteroidota bacterium
GTCAGAATGAAGATTTAGTTTGGGTAGCCTCAAAAGTCAACAATGTGCGCGTTGAATTGGGTAAATTCGTGATTGGACAGCATGAAATGGTTGAATTGATGTTGGCAGGTATTTTCTCTAATGGACATTTATTGTTGGAAGGTGTACCTGGAGTAGCGAAAACCTTGTCTTCAAAAGTGATGTCGAGAGCATTGGACGTTGAATTTTCACGTATTCAGTTTACACCGGATATGATGCCTTCAGATGTGATTGGAACAAGTGTTTTCAACATGAAAGATTCTAGTTTTTACTTCAAGAAAGGACCAATTTTCTCAAATATCGTGTTGATTGATGAGATTAACCGTGCTCCTGCGAAAACACAAGCAGCCTTGTTTGAGGTAATGGAAGAACGTCAAATCACCTATGATGGAACACTGTATCCAATGACTTTTCCATTCTTAGTTGTGGCAACACAAAATCCAATTGAACAAGAAGGAACGTACAGTTTGCCAGAAGCACAATTAGACCGTTTCTTGTTTAAAATAAAATTGGATTATCCTGAATTACACCAAGAGGAAGAAATTCTTCAACGCTATAAAAACAACATTAAAGCACCCGATTTATCAACTGTGAAACCAGTCTTTACAGTGAGCGAAATCCAGAAAGTGCAAGACATTGTTGAGAAAGTGATTATTGAAGATAATTTGGTTAAATATATTTCGAGTATTACCCACAAAACAAGAAATCACGGTAAAATCTATCTAGGTGGATCGCCACGTGCTTCTTTGTCAATTTTGAAATCATCGAAGGCAATTGCAGCAATTCGTGGACGCGATTTTGTGACGCCAGAAGATATTCAATTTGTGGCAAAACCTGTTCTTAATCACCGTTTGATTCTAACTCCAGAAGCTGAAATGGAAGGATTAACGACAGAAGATGTGGTAAATGAAATCATTCAAAACATCGAAGTTCCGCGTTAATCAATGAAGTTTCTTTCTTCCATATATCTCACGCGTTTTTTCTTTTTGCTTTTTGCAATTGGAGTGATACTGTTCGCAGCGGCTTTTGCCGTTCCGGGACTCTATTTCACTGCTAAGGTCGGGATGCTCGCATTGTTTGGAATTACACTTTTGGATCTGTTGCTTGTATTTTCGGCCAAAGAACCTTTAAGTTATGAGCGTCATGTCCAAAATCGTTTAAATCTTGGTGATGCAAATGAAGTGAAACTGACGGTTCGAAACGTTACAAGTCAACCTATTAACTTCAGAATGTATGAAGGTTTTCCTGTTGAAATGCAAGAACGCTCGCGCATTTTTAAAGGTTTCCTCCTGGCGAATCAAGAAGTTCAGTTTGACTATACGTTTGTACCGAAAGAACGCGGGGAATTCTACTTTCGTAAACCGTTTTTTATCATAGCTTCGATCTTCAATTTGGTCAGTCGTAAAATGATTGTTGACGATGAACAGGATGTAAAAGTGTATCCGTCTGTTCTTCAAATGAAAAAATACGAATTGTTGGTATTTCAACAACAAAAGACAAGTGCGGGAATTAAGAAAATTCGTCGATTGGGAAATACAAGTGAATTTGAACAAATCAAAAATTATGTTCAAGGAGACGAAATTAAAACCATTAACTGGAAAGCTACAAGTCGTAAAAACGAATTGATGGTGAACCAATACCAAGAGGAAAAGTCGCAACACATTTATTGCATTATTGATAAAAGTAGATCAATGCAAGTACAATTTGATGGGCTAAGTATGTTGGATTACGCAATCAATTCAACTTTGGTATTTTCGAATATCGCTTTGCGAAAAGGAGATAAAACGGGCCTAATTACTTTTTCAGATAAAATTGGTTCGCAATTGCCGGCTGATCGTTCAGGTGGACAAATGCGTCGTATTATTGAAGAATTGTACAATCAAAAAACGCATTTCTTAGAACCGAATTATGAGTTGTTGTATAATTCACTGAGACGAACTGTCAAAACACGCTCTTTACTGGTTCTATTCGCCAATTTTGAAACGGAATTTGCCATGCGAAGAGCCTTGCCAATGTTGCGTCGAATCAATCAAAAGCACGTTTTAGTGGTGGTTTTCTTTCAAAACACCGATTTGCAAGAGTTGGCGTATGAAGTACCAAAAACGACCAAGGATATTTACCAATCTGCCGTTGCTGAACGAATGATTTCGATGAAAGGGCGTATTGCACAAGAATTGAAACAAAATGGTATCCAAACGATCTTAACGCTCCCTTCCGATTTATCAATTAATACAATTAATAAATACTTGGAGCTGAAAGCAAAAGGTTCAATTTAATCGAGGTATGAAAATTAAATTTCTTCACATAAAACAGGCCTTTTTGTTGGGCTTAGTTGGTCTTGTTGGCGCTTGTAAAAACACGCAAAATATTGACGTTGAAAACATTGAAAAACTCTATGTGGATTACAATCGTGCGGACGCATTAAATTACTCCAAACCCTTTACGGCAGAAGTGGTGATGAAAATGTATACCAACGAAGAGATTATTCTAACCAAGCAAAAACGTTTTAATTCGAGTGAGAATATTCAGTTTGATTTGGATGATAAAAAAGCGACCTTGAATGTTATTCCAAGCTCTTTCGAAAAGAATTATGAGGTTATTTCTATGACCTTGTGGGATAAAAACGACATGTCAATCACATCCACTGATACGATTCACTTAAACTTTGACGCTGGACTCTCAATTGGTTTTGCGGCACCGAAAGGAGCGAAAGGAACAAATGGAAATGCTGGTGGTACGTCAACGATTATTCGAAATGGTAAAGAAGGCTTAGCTGGATTGAATGGTTCAAATGGTTTGAATGGTGATGCGTATGAAGCACATATTTGGATG
This sequence comes from Bacteroidota bacterium, assembly GCA_039797785.1. Taxonomy (GTDB): domain Bacteria; phylum Bacteroidota; class Bacteroidia; order Flavobacteriales_D; family Crocinitomicaceae; genus M0103. Next base: position 2,851 of record JBDKHH010000035.1, read on the forward strand.
GAAGGCGATTATTACTTTGTCTATTTGAAAAATACTACGCAAAATTGGGTTGGAAAATATAAACTTCATGGAACTCACGCCTTGGTCTTGAATGCGCAAGGTGGTGACGGCGGAAATGGCGGTGAAGGTGGAAAAGGTGGCACAGGAAAAGATGGTGAACTGAAAGGAACGACAACAAAACTTCCTGGAAATGGAGGGAATGGCGGAAATGGTGGTCATGCCGGAAATGGCGGAACTGGAGGAAATGTTACCGTATTTATTCATCCGAATGCTGAAGCAATAAAACCTTTTTTGGAAATAAGAAATTTTGGCGGATTTGCAGGTAGTGCTGGAAGAGGTGGCGAAGGAGGAATTCCAGGTAAATCATTGTCTGGTCAGGCACAAGGAAAAAATGGTCTGAATGGACTAAACGGGTTCAATGGACAAAACGGTCAGGCGGGAACGGTAAGTGTTCAAACGGCTACTTTTGATCCAAACTTGTTCTATTAAGGAATTACTAGTCATAAAAAAAGGCCGACAATTGTCGACCTTTCATTTCCAATATCCTTCTCAATTATTGAGCGGTATACGTAAAAATAGAAGTATTGTCGTTTATAATTTGTTGAAACTTAATTTCTTTGTTTTTCAATTCAATAATGGTATATACTTCAGCAGAAGAACCTCCAGTTTCTAAGAAACTTACTGTTGATTTGTCATCATTAAACTGCCAAGTACCAGTGTAGGTATCTGTAAATGTAGCACCGAAAAGATCATAAGAATCAGAACCAGAATATGTTCCGTCTTTTTCGATTGTTACAAGACGCGTTCCAAGGTTAGCAGTGTAGTCAGTACCATCAACAGTATAACGTGTTAATTTCCAGTCACCAGCTAATCTTGCTTTTGCAGAAATAATTGAGAAATTTGAACCTTCTTCATATTTAGTACATGAAGATACAACAGCTGTAAGTGCCAATAAAGCAACCAAGCTTAATTTAAATAGATGTTTCATAGTGTGATTAATTTTGTGCAAAAGTAGGTAAAAGTTGAGAATCAATCAAAAACTTTTTTTTAAGTTAAAAACAATTTGATTAAAGCGAAAAAGTCTTGAGTTTACGAATTAAAGTTATCTTTGTTTTCTCCTTTTTGGAGTTCAAAATAGATGAATATGGATCGTAACGAAGACCTGTTAAAACGCCGCGAAGCTTCCCATTTAGGTGGAGGTCAAGCAAGAATTGATAAACAACATCAGCAAGGTAAATTATCTGCACGTGAGAGAATTACGGTTTTATTGGATGAAAATTCTTTCAATGAAATTGGACAATTTGTGGAGCACAGAGCAACGACTTTTGGCCTTGATAAACAACAATTTCCTGGTGATGGTGTTGTAACTGGTTACGGAACAATTCACGGTAGAACAGTTTACGTTTTCTCTCAAGATTTCACCGTATTGGGTGGTTCATTGTCCGAAACACATGCTGCGAAAATTTGCAGAATTATGGATTTAGCGATGAAAAATGGTGCGCCATTAATCGGGTTAAATGATTCTGGTGGTGCACGCATTCAAGAAGGTGTTGTTTCTTTAGCAGGTTATGCTGATATTTTTTACCGAAATACGAGAGCTTCAGGTGTAATTCCACAAATTTCTGTGATAATGGGACCTTGTGCTGGTGGAGCAGTTTATTCTCCGGCTTTGACGGATTTCGTATTCATGGTTGAAGAAACATCGTACATGTTTGTGACAGGTCCAAACGTTGTAAAAACGGTTACGCACGAAGAAGTAACTTCTGAAGATTTGGGTGGAGCAAAAGCACATGCAGAGAAATCAGGTGTTAATCATTTCATCGCTGCGAATGATGTAGAATGTTTGAAAAAAGTGCGCGATTTGGTAACGTATTTCCCGCAAAACGCAAATGAATTGCCGCCTCAACCAAAACGTTTTGAATTCAATCAAGCAAAATTAGAAACGATTCAACACATCATGCCTGATAATGTGAATGTTCCTTATGACATTCGTAAAGTGGTGGAATGTGTCATTGACGATAATAGTTTCCGTGAAGTACAAGAAGATTTCGCGAAGAATATTGTTGTTGGTTTCGCTCGTTTAGAAGGAAGAACATTGGGTGTAATTGCCAATCAACCAGCTGCTATGGCTGGAGTATTGGATATTGATGCTTCTCGCAAAGGTGCGCGTTTTGTGCGTTTTTGTGATGCCTTCAACATTCCATTATTGGTGTTTGAAGATGTTCCTGGATTCTTACCGGGTACAGATCAAGAATGGCGCGGAATTATTACACACGGCGCGAAATTATTGTACGCATTCTCTGAAGCAACGGTTCCTAGAATTACGGTAATTACACGTAAAGCTTATGGTGGAGCCTTCGACGTAATGAACTCAAAAAATATTGGAGCAGATTTAAACTTTGCATGGCCAACAGCTGAAATTGCTGTAATGGGAGCGAAGGGAGCTGCTGAAATTATCTTCAAACGTGAAATCGCTGAAGCAGCAAATCCAGAAGAAAAATGGAAAGAAAAAGAAGCGGAATACGCTGATTTGTTTGCGAACCCATATAGAGCTGCTGAACGTGGAATTGTAGATGATGTCATCTTACCACAAGAAACACGCGCAAAATTGATTGCAGGCTTTAAAATGCTTGAAAACAAAGCAGAAGTGTTACCACAAAAGAAACATGGAAATATTCCTTTGTAATCGAAAAGGATAAAGCATAAAAAAGCCCGTTTTGAGAAATCAGAACGGGCTTTTTTGTTTGGGAGTCGATTTAATTCTTTTTAATAAATCGTACGGTTGATTTGTTTGTATTTTCTTCTATTGTCAAATGATAGTGACCATTCATAAGAAAACTTACATCTAATTCAACATTGTCTGTAGTTGAAATTTTAGTGACATAAACGATTTTACCAGTAATATCTGTTATTGTAAGTGATGCATTTGTCAACTCTTTTTCCATGGAAAGCGTACATTTTCCATTTGTTGGATTAGGATAAAATTGAATATCTTTTGATGTAATTTGTTCATTGATACCATTGAATCCTGGACCAAGTTTTTGATACCAAATATCAGTTCCAGCAACACTTGTGTAACTTGCTGAAGCGCCAATCGGATCAAAGTCAACTGTTCCTTGATAATAACCTGTAGTGTATAAATTATTAAATTCATCAGCAAAAATGCCATATCCTCGGGTATATGAACCAATTGAATTAGCTCCGTAGTTCGTTGCCCAATTAAATGTTCCATCTGAAGCTAAAGAAACAATGTATGCATCTTCAGCACCGTACTTTATTAAATTTGCTGTAAGCACTGCGTCTGGATTTGCATCCATATCATCCGCCATTTCACCAGTCACATACACATCACCGAAACTTGTTACGTCCATGTCCATAAAATCCTCTGTACCAATACTACCAAATGTCTTTACCCAAGTTAAATTGCCACTTGCAGTTAATTTCGCTACAAAAACATCGTCACTTCCATTTGACGTAATGTTCAATGTTCCTCCATTCGGGTCGAAGTTGCAAGTTGAAATAAACGAACCGTTGATATAAACATTTCCATTCACATCCAAGTCAATATTTCGCCCTTCATCAACTGCGATACCGCCCATTTTCTTTGCATAAACTAAATCATTCGCTTCATTTAATTTCCACAAGAAAATATCATTGTTTCCAATCACTTCGACAACTGCAACACCTGGGTCAAAATCTGCAGTTCCACCAACAAATCCAGTCATGTATTGATCACCCGTTGTTTCGTTAATTATAATGTCCTCACCTCTATCTGCACTAATACTTCCTGCAGTTTTTGACGTAACATATTCACCAGATACGTTTAATTTTAGCATAAAAATATCTGTGCTACCAACACTTGTGTTAGTTTGTGTACTAACTCCTGGATCTAAATCGATTGTTAAGGAAAACGTACCAATTACAAATACACTTTCGTTAAAATCATCGATATCTATTCCATTTCCTTCGTCGTTATTAGTACTACCAATACTTTTCGCCCACTGATATTGGCCGTTGGCATTCAATTTAACAACGAAGACATCCTGCTGTCCCACAGCGATTAAATTGGAAACAGAAGCATCTGGATTAAAATCGGCTGTTCCTTCAAAAATTCCTGTCACGTAAACATTGCCTGTTGCACTTATGACAATTTCAGAAGGGATGTCATCATTGGATCCACCAAAGTTTTTCGCCCAAATAAAATCTCCCTGTGGATTCGTTTTTACAATATAAACATCCAGCCCACCATTTGAAGTCAGATTTGTGACACTCGCTGACGGATCAAAGTCAGTGGTTGAACCAAAGACTCCTGCGGCATAAACATTTCCAAATTCGTCAGTTGTAATGCATTTTCCAGAGGCAGAAGAACCACCATTTAATGATTTGGTCCAATGATGATTTGGAACTTGGCTTATGACAATGGTTGAGGTACATAATCCTAGGATTAGTAAAAATGTTTTTTTCATGTGAATTTGTTTTTCAGAATATGCTATTCTATTGTTAAGAATACAAAAGTAGAACTATATGATGTTATACAATAGAGGGTTTTCCCCCTTTTTGCATGAATGTTGAACATTTAGGTATGAAGACCAAGTAATATGGCCTTTTTAACCAAACCTGCAATATTGGTAACATTCATCTTTAACATTAAACTTGCGCGATAATTTTCAATGGTTTTCTCCGAAAGACATAATTCTTCGGCTATACGTTTAGTAGTAAATTCTGCAACAATCAAGTTCAATACTTCTTTTTCGCGATTAGAAATGGAAATGTTTGTGAGCGTTTTATTGTTTAATTGGAGATTTTTGTAGGAAAATATCTTTGTTGTCTCACCGCTTAAATAGACGTTTTCGAAAGAGGCAGCTTCAACCCATTTTTCTAGTTCAAGCAAGGTGTCAGTTTTTAGAAAAAATGCTTTAAATCCAACATTGATTGCTGATTGAACTGTTTCTTCAGTGTCGAAACTTGTCAACGCTGCCAAAATAGTTGTAGGCCAAATTTCCTTAATTTTTTTCGCAATATCGCGACCGTCTTTGACACCAAAATGGATGTCCAAAAAAACAACATCATATTGTTTTCGCTCGATTTTTAATAACAATTCATCACTGGATTGAGCAGTATCAACCGTGCTAACATTTTCGAGCAAACCTAAACGATCACTCAATCCTTTTAGAATAAGTTCATGATCATCACCTATTATTATTGAAAGTTTATTCATTTGTTAGTTCAATTTTTAGTTGGCTTCCTTCATTCAGGTTAGATTGAATAGTAAGTGTGCCATTTAAGGAGTTGATTCGTTCTTTGATGCTTTTTAATCCATTTTCTTGAATCGTTTTTTCAATCCCAATTCCGTCATCCTCGACACAAATTTGCACTTGATTAGCCGTATTGTCTAGTTTAACAAAAATGGTTTTGCATTTTGAATACTTCAGCGCATTATTGATGAGTTCTTGAACCAAGCGATAAATTATTAGACACTTTTGGTGATTAATATTCAAATGAGTAATGGAAGAAAGCAAAACAATATCAACCCGATCAGAACTGAGTTGGGAGCATAGTTGCTCAACAGATTGAACAAACGGGGTTTTAGTGAAATCAATAGGCATCAAATTGTGCGCAATATTTCTACTGTCTTCTTGGAGCGATTTTAATAATTCAAGTATTTCTTCTTTATCAGCATCGTCAGATGAAAGTTTATAACGTATACCAGTAAGCATAGCGGCAATACCGTCGTGAACATCAAATGCAATTCGTTTGCGTTCTTTTTCTTCACCTGTTTGTAGTGCATAGCTTATTTCTTGTTGTTTTTTGAATTCAGCTAAAGCGCTTTGTTGACGAACGATTCGTTTTCTATAAAAGACAATTATAATTACAATCAGTAATATAAGGAAAAGGGTGATGGTTAAGAGTTGAACATCACGCAAATTCTTTTCTTGATTTGAAAGCTGATACCGCTGTTGAAGGATCTTTTTTTCCTTTTTTTCGGTTTCAAACTTTACACGTAATTCATTAATATTTTTTTGATTTTCTACACCAGCAGTTTCAGTGTATAAGGTGTATGATTCGTTTAGATAATGAAACGCTTTTTCATACTCGTTTAATTTCGAATAGGCATTACCAACGATGCGCTTCGAAGTATGCAAGACATCAATATTATTGAGCTGTTCAGCAAGCATAAAAAGACTGTCTGATTCGTGAACAATGGTTGCATAATCACCCAATTCTTCGTGAATGGATAACAAACCAACTTTACTCATCAATTCGAAATGTTTTACACCAGTCAATTTGCTTAAAGCAATACATTCGTCATAATAGCCAATTGATTTGTCAAATTGTTTGAGTGATTTATAAATTTCAGCGAACCCAATTTTTGTGGACATTTTAGCGACATAATCGTTTCCGCGTTTTGACAAACTATCTGCTTTAAATTCAATCAAAAGTGCTTTTTTAGAATGGCCAGTTTTGTTTAAAGCAATGGCATAAGTGGTTAAAATGTTTACTTTAAATCGTTCATCGGTAACACGATTTAATAATTTCACTGCTTTTTTTGAATAGGTCAAAGCCGAAGAATAATCCTTGAGACTAAAATAATTGTTGGCAATATTACTGTAGATTCCTGCAAGTGAATTGAAGTCTTGAACGGATTCTAGAATTCTTTCTGCTTTAAGGTAAAATTCTAGCGAAGTGAATAGTTGCCGTTTAAATCCTGCAACGTTTGCTTTTAAATTATAAAACTTGCCGATATACAAACTGTCCTTCTTCGTATAATTCAATTCCAATCCTTTATTTGCAACGATTAGCACAGAATCAAATTTCCCGACATTTAAATAAGCTTTTCCTTTATAGAATAAATAATTCGCTTGGCAGGCTGTAGATCCATTTTCGGTCGCAATATTCTCCGCCTTTTTAAAAAAGTAGTGAGATGAATCAGGTGCAAGAAGTGCCTGATCAAAATAGTGGACAATTTTAGTTGAATCGGCTGAATTTAAGGAATCATTATTTTTCTTTTCGTTGCGTTCTGCGCAGGCAGTAGCAAGTAATAATAAAAAATATAGTATTCCTTTTTTCATTCGAATGAGCAGTTAAAAGTTTAAAACAACACACAAGTGTCATTGGTTGAGAAAGTTAACGAAAAAAGCCGAGTAAACTTGTGTTTACTCGGCTTACAGTTTACACGTTTATTTCTTACAATTCAAACTTGATTCCTTGCGCTAATGGCAAACTGTCTGAATAATTGATTGTATTTGTTTGACGACGCATGTATACTTTCCAAGCATCAGATCCAGACTCACGCCCACCACCTGTTTCTTTTTCACCACCAAATGCTCCACCGATTTCAGCTCCTGAAGTTCCGATGTTCACATTCGCGATTCCACAATCAGAACCTTGTTGTGATAAGAATGCTTCAGATTCTTTCAAGTCGTTTGTCATAATTGCTGATGACAATCCTTGAGGAACGCCATTTTGTAATTTAATTGCATTTTCAACACCACCAGAATATTTCATGATGTATAAAATTGGTGCAAACGTTTCGTGTTGAACAATTGCAAAATGGTTTTGTGCTTCTACGATTGCTGGTTTCACATAACATCCTGATTCGTATCCTTCACCAGTTAAAACACCACCTTCAACAATGATTTTTCCTCCTTCAGCAACTGCTTTGTCCAATGCTCCTAAATAAGCATTCACCGCATCTTGATCGATAAGTGGTCCAACATGGAAGTTTTGATCCAATGGATTTCCAATTTTCAATTGTTTATATGCGCTTGTCAATGCGTCTTTTACTTTATCGTAAATCTCTTCGTGAATAATCAAACGACGAGTTGATGTACAACGTTGTCCTGCTGTACCAACTGCTCCAAACACTGCTCCTGGAACAACCATTTTCAAATCAGCTGTTGGAGTAATGATAATTGCATTGTTTCCACCAAGCTCTAATAATGATTTTCCTAAACGAGCTCCAACTGCTGCTCCAACAGATTTACCCATGCGAGTAGATCCTGTTGCAGAAATTAATGGAACGCGTGTATCTTCAGCCATCAATTTTCCAATTTCAGCTCCTCCGATAATCAAACCAGAAACTCCTTCAGGAACTCCGTTTGCATCGAATACTTCTTTTGTAATTTGTTGACAAGCAATTGCTGTAATTGGTGTTTTTTCAGATGGTTTCCACACACAAACGTCACCACAAACCCAAGCCAAAGCTGTATTCCAGTTCCAAACGGCTACTGGGAAGTTGAATGCTGAAATAATTCCAACAATTCCAAGCGGGTGATATTGCTCATACATTCTGTGTCCTGGGCGCTCTGAATGCATTGTAAGTCCGTACAATTGACGAGATAAACCAACTGCGAAATCACAGATATCAATCATTTCTTGAACTTCACCTAAACCTTCTTGTAATGATTTCCCCATTTCGTATGAAACCAATTTTCCAAGTGGCTCTTTGTAGAAACGAATACGCTCAGCCAATTGACGAACGATTTCACCTCTTTTTGGAGCAGGAATCATTCTCCATTCTTTGAACGCTTCTTGTGCTTTTAATATTACTGCTTCATAATCTGCTTCACTTGCAGAATTTACAGATGCAATAAGTTTACCATCAACTGGAGAAATTGAATCGATGCGCTCTCCTCTGGTTTTAAACCATTTTCCGCCTGTTGAGGCTCCGTTATTTATTTCTTCAATCCCTAATTGAGATAGAATTTCTTGAATTCCAAGGTCTGTCATTGTTTCAGCCATCTGGTGTTTTATTTTAATGATTAAAAAGTGTTACAAAATTAACGTAAATTATCTGAATGTGTGCAACATTGGTTTCAATATTCAAGAGAATTAAATGCTAATTTTTTGTCTTGCTTTAATTGCTAACAGTTCTTTACGCTTTTGCGTTAGACACCGATTTTTGAATAGTGTTGGATTAGGAAACTTGCGTTAGATTCATTTTTGAGATTTAGCCACTTCGCTAAATTGATTATCTTTGTTTTAAATACTTGAATTATGATTTTTCGAATCGCTCTATTTGCTGCATTAGCGTTCACTGTTGCTTGTGGAACTGCTAAAAAGAATGAAACAGATCCTTCAATGAAAGTGATTAATTTTCATGGAAATGTGCACAAACCATATTGTGGCGGTGCGCGTCCAAATCCCGATGTAGCATCTGGTTATTACGAGTCTATGAAGTTCGAACGTTTCGCAATTCTGAAGGGAACTGCTTTTACTGAAGGAATGGAAATCTACAAAGAAATCGCTCTTGATGTGGAAGGAAATGCAACGTTTAATTTACCTATTGGAAACTATATATTGGTTCAAGCGGATAAATTTTTGTCCTTGGAAGAATTCATGAAAAAGAATGCGCCATTGGAAGATAAAAATTACAGAGTTAAAGGAACTGATTGTTATCAAACATGGAAAAACACCGCTGATATGTATTTCACGGTTGAAAATGACACGACAATCGAATACCGCCAAAAAGCAAAATGTTGGGTTGGAACAAATGCGTGTATTGAGTATGTTGGTCCGCCAGCTCCTTAATGAATTGAAGATTGAAGATTGCAAATTGAAGATTAACAGTCGTGTTTAATAATAACGATTCAAATTGCAAATTGAAGATTATTTTCGTTTCGAATTGATCTTCGAACTCAACTTACTAATCCCAGAATACTGTTAATTTTCCTGTTGTTTTTCCGTTTTCCAAAGCGGCGTGTGCTTCGGCTACTTTGTCGATTGTATAGGTTCCACCAACTTGTGGTTGAAGTTTTCCTTCTTGATGCAATTTAACGACTTCTTTCAAACAATTTGCCAATACTTTTGGACGGTTATCAGCAATTTTCAGCATGTTGACTCCTAGTACATTTTTCGAACGCATCATCAAACCAATTGGTAATACCAAGCCCATTTTTCTCACAAAATTTAATTTAGAGAAAATGCCCCATTTCCCTGATGACAATTCAGAGCCACCAAACAAAATGACTTTTCCACCTGATCCAACAAGCGTCATGTCTTTTTTGTAAGTTGAACCAGCAACTGGATTAAATGTTGAATCTAGTCGATCCCCTTTTAACAATTGTTTTATCTGTTGAGCATAATCAGTTTTGGTGTAGTTGATTACGTAATCTGCTCCTAATTTTTTCACTAGTTCCGCTTTACGTTCATCACCAATTTTAGCAAACACTTCTGCGCCTTTTAATTTCGCTAACTGAATTAAAATCGTTCCAACGCCACCGGCAGCAGCGTGAATCAATACTTTATCTCCTTCGTGAATCGGCGCCAAATAATCAGCCATGTAAAATGCAGTTACGGCTTGCGTACACAACACCATAGCTTCTTCAGCTGGCATATCCTGAATTGGTACAATTGCATAATCGTAGGTAACAACATGCTTTGCATAACCTCCAAAACGGCAAAATGCTAAAACACGGGTTCCAATTAAACTAGGATCTACCTCAGAACCAACTTGGGTAATTTTCCCAACAAGTTCATAACCAACAACACAAGGCAAAGGTGGCGCTTCACGGTACAAACCAATGCGCGACATCACATCCGCATAATTCAATCCAAACGCTTCACTTTCGATAACCACTTCTTTCGGTTTTGGCCCATCCAATGTAATTGCCCTGCGCTCAAATGCACTCGAAGCAGCACCATTTTTTACAAGTACAATTGCTTCTGTGTTGATTTTAGTCATTTTTTCCTTCAATTATGATGACGATTTCACCTTTTGGTGGATGTTGTTCATAATACGCTTTTACTTCTGATGCTGTTCCGCGTTTGTATTCTTCAAAAAACTTTGAAATCTCTCGGACAACACATACATTTCGTTCAGGACTAAAAAACTCTTCTAGTTGCCCAAGGCATTTCACCAAACGATGCGGTGATTCGTATAAAATGACAGTTCGTTCTTCTTCTGCTAACAGTTTTAAGCGTGTTTGACGTCCTTTTTTATGGGGTAGAAATCCTTCGAATACAAATTTATCGCACGGAAAACCACTGGCAACAAGTGCGGGAACAAAAGCTGTTGGACCAGGTAAGCATTCCAAGTCAATTCCAGCATTGACACATTCACGGGCCAATAAAAATCCAGGATCTGAAATGCCAGGTGTTCCTGCATCCGAAACTAAAACTGTTAATGCATTTGATTTGATTCGATCAATCGTGGATTGCAACATTTTGTGCTCATTGTGTGCATGAAATGGCAATACTTGTTTATTGATTTCTAGGTGATTCAATAGTTTTTTTGTCACACGTGTATCTTCTGCAAAAATGACATCACATTCCTTGAACATGCGAATTGCACGTAGTGTAATATCTTCCAAATTACCGATTGGAGTCGGAACTAAACATAATTTTGGCATAAGTGAATTTTAACGTGTCAATACGACATAATCTTGCAACAAAGTTTGCAAAAATTCCATTCTTTTTTGAGGTGTTTCTGTTAAACCTAATAAACGAGCAGTTTCATCCGCTAGTTCAATGGCAAATTTCTTTGTTTCCTCGTTCGGGTATTTTTGTACGCGTTGAATGGTATTCTTAATCAAAAGCATGTCTTCATCCGTTAAACGTGTAACTTCAGGATATGTAGCTTGATGATTTTCAGTGCTTTTTATGGCTAAAATATCGCGTAAGGTATAAATAGTACTTGTTTTTTTCTTGATGACAACTGTATTGGCCATAACATCTCCCATGCGTTGACGTTTATCTGCCGTTGCAGAAAAAATGACACCCAAAACACCAATCCCAAACCAGAATAACACAAAAAAGTCGGCACTAATCCACAAGAAATCGCCTTTGAACAACCATCGAGTAAACACTTCCTTCAAACCGAGGCGTTCACCTGTCATTTTAACGACGCGAATCCCCACAATATATTTTCCTAAACTTTGTCCGTGTGTAACGTATTCGATGAACGGATTATAGAAAATCCATGGAATTTTGATGATCAATAAATGAATAAACAAGGATGTACCAGGATCGGTAATGAATGAATCGATACCAACCGCAGCCATTACAATGAAGAAATAGATTATGAATAGGATCATATCAATTAAGGCAGCAGCAGTGCGTTGCAAGGTAGTTGCCAATTCATATTCAACTTTTACATGTTGAGCCGATTCGAATTCGATTGTTTTCATTCAAAAATTTAATCAGCTAAAGATACATTTTTTCTTGAAATTGAGAACTACGGTATTTTTTTCAAATGCGCAATGATTTGGGGACATACGTACGAAATTTAAATACATTCTAAATAAGGGTTTCTGACAGTTTTATGACAAATTATTTAGTTGAAGAATGCAACTTTGTACTCAGATTAGAGAAAATTCAGAGGTGTTAGAACAATTCAACATAATAGCGTTCACGCATAGAAACCTAGATGTCAATGATGTCGGGCTTTTACACATAGATGACAGTAATCAGGAAGAACGTCTGGGAAAATTAAAAGAAGCTTTACAGCTGGAAGAATTGATGTTTTTATCGACGTGTAATCGCGTGGAATTCATCTTTTGTACAGAAAAAGAAGTGGAATTTCATTTCTTGATGAAGTTTTTTGAAACATTGTATCCAAATTTTACACGCGATCAAATCGGTCATTTTGCGCACAGAGGAGATATTTACAAAGGAATTTCTGGCGTAGAACACATGTTGGCAGTTGCTTCATCCATCGATTCAATGATTGTTGGGGAGCGCGAAATCATCACACAAGTTAGAAATGCCTTCGATTCAAGTAAAAAATTGAATTTAACGGGTGATTTTATTCGTTTGGTGATTCGTCACACAATTGAAACGGCGAAACGTGTGTACACAGAAACGAGTATTGCTACAAAACCTGTATCGGTTGTATCGTTGGCGTATCACAAATTACGTGATATGAACATTCCATTGGATGCGCGTATCTTGATTATTGGAGCAGGTGTGACAAATACCAACATGAGTCGTTTCTTGCGCAAACATGGTTTCAAGAAGTTTGTGGTGTTCAATCGCACACTTGAAAAAGCAGAATCTTTAGCAAATGATTTGAATGGTCGTGGTTTACCATTGGCTGATTTAGCAACATACACAGAAGGGTTTGATATTATTATTGCATGTACTGGAGCAGATACACATGTTATCACACCGGAATTATACACGCAATTATTGCAAGGAGAAGAAGGTCGTAAAGTGGTAATTGATATTGCTTTGCCACAAGATTTACACCCACAAATTGTCATTGATCACAAAGTGACGCATATATCTGTTGATGTTTTACAGAAAATTTCAAATGACAATTTAAAAGAACGTTCAAAAGAAATTCAACACGTCGAGGAAATAATTGCAGAGGCCATTTATGAATTCAAGCACATTCAAAAAGTGCGCACAGTTGAATTAGCCATGCGCGATGTCCCTCAAAAAGTAAAGGAAATTAAAGCTACAGCCATCAATGAGGTTTTCAAAAATGAAATGGCAAGCTTGGATGATAATTCAAAAGAAGTATTAGAGAAAATTCTTGGCTACATGGAAAAAAAATACATGAGCATGCCGATGTTAATGGCAAAGGAAATTCTACTTAAAAAATAACACATGCAACACATTCGAATTGGTTCTCGCGGAAGCGATTTAGCATTATGGCAAGCCAACCACGTTAAACGTCAACTTGAAAATTTAGGTTGTTCGGTAGATATCACAATTATTACAACGCAAGGAGATGCGATTCAGCATTTGAGCTTTGATAAATTGGAGGGGAAAGGATTTTTCACTAAAGAAATTGAACAAGCATTGTTGGACAATACCATCGATTTGGCCGTGCATTCGCACAAAGATTTGGAAACGAATCAGCCAGAAGGGTTGAAAATTGCTTGTGTATCAGAACGTGAAGATCCAGCGGATTTGTTATTGATCGCAAAAGGTTCTGTTGATACCTCTAAAGTGTGGAACTTGAAAGAAAATGCGATTGTTGGAACGTCTTCAGCGCGCAGAAAATCACAAGTGTTGCGTTTTAGAGATGATGTTCAAATCCGCGATTTACGTGGAAATGTTCCTACTCGCATCCAAAAATTGCGCGATAATCAATACGATGCGATTCTTCTAGCGAAAGCAGGAGTTGATCGTTTGGAAATCGATTTATCTGAATTTGAAGTGTTTGTAATGGATCCAACTGAATTTGTTCCAGCTCCAGCACAAGGCGTTTTGGCTTTACAAATTCGTGAGTCGGATACAGCATTGTTCGAGACTTTGCAAAAAATGAATCACCCAGAAGTTCAAAAACGCATTGCGGTTGAACGTAAAGTGTTGAATTTGATGCAAGGTGGTTGTCAATTACCGCTTGGTGTTTACTGTGACGAGAATGAAATCGTTTATGTTTCGTATTCATCGAATTGGGAAAATGGTTCGAACTGGTACGAATACAGCACTGATAATTTAGACGATTTAGCTGAAATTATCGTGGAAGATTTGAACGCTGCTGCACAAGAAGAACTTGATTAAACGCATCTTTATATCAAAAGATCCTACTGAATTAGCGCATTTGCCTGCATTTTGTGCTGAACATTCCATTGACTTGATTGCGCAATCGTGCATTCAGTTTTCAGCGGTTCCATTTGAGGTGAAAAAACCATTTGAGGTCGTTTTCTTCGGAAGTGTTCGTGCTGCATCTTTCTTTTTATCTAGCTATTCCTTGTCAGATGGAGTTGAAATCGCTTGCATTGGAGAAACTACCGCTGAAAAGTTGAGCGAATTAAACCTTAAAGTTTCATTTGTTGGAACGAAAGCGGGAAATCCAACCGAAGTAGGAGAAGATTTTATAACCTGGTTAGGAGATCGGCGCGTTTTGTTTCCCATTTCTAGCGTATCGAAAGAATCAATTGTTAAAGTTGTTCCTGAGAATCAAAGCGAGAAAGTAATTGTTTATGAAACACGTGCAAAGGAAAGCCAACTAGTGAACCTTGATTTGGCCATTTTTACAAGTCCATCAAATCTTGAAAGTTTTTTACTGGCTGGAAATAAGGTGCCACAGCAAACAATCGCTTGGGGTAATACAACCTTTCAAGCTATGATTGCCAGCGAAATTCAAGCAACATCAACCTTAGCTAATTCAACAGAATTAGAATTAATCAGCGTTTTAAATAAGTTGATTACTCAATAATCCAAGGTAATACAATTTGTGATTTTCCGTTTGTTAAACGCAAGAAGTACATTCCTTGACGCAAGTTCTCCGCATTTAGCAAGACCATGTTTTTCCCCATTGCAGAAGCAATTGTATGTTCTTGAACAATCGTTCCGTCAATCGCTGTGATTTGAATGTGTGAATTCGTTGCATTTGACAATTCAAATAAAAGAGTTGCTTCACCATTACTTGGATTCGGGAAGAGTTGCAAGTTGGATATTTCTTCGTTTTCTGGAAGACCCAATACGATATCATCTGACGGTGGGCCAGTGTATAAATTGATATCGTCAAGGTAAATATTGTTCCCGTTATCACTTGTAAATTCAAATTTGAAACGGAAATTCTCAACATAGAAGAAAGAAGTGATATTCACCATATGAACGGTTGTCCAATCTGATGCAGACGAAGGAGTCCATGATGTTGTAGATGTCAGTGAAGATAAATCGCTTCCATGAATCGTTTTGCGAGGAACCCAAGAGTCGCCACAATCATCTGAAACATAAACACGCAACCATTCTTCATTGGAAGAGATTCGTTTACGGTAAGCATAACGGAAACTTAAGGTTAAAGGGTCTGTTACATTCAGATTTGACAAATCAATTGCACTTGACGCCAATTCGTCTATACTTTCAACAGGTTGATTAAAATTCATCAATTTGGCACTTTTTGTTCCTGTATGACCTGCGTTCGTCGCAAGTTCAAAAGCTGCATTATTTTGGATGTTGCCAATCACCCAATTTTCTTCATTACTTAAGTTTGTCACAGTTTCAAAACCTTCATGAAAAGGCAGATTCATTGCAGTTGGAAGCACATTGATATAACTAGGTTTTGTTTCAGAAAGGGAAGTCACACCATCTGATACATCTAGTTTAATTTGATATTTCGCTGAATTGAAGAAAACAATTTTCGGATTTTGACTTGTGGCTGAAGTACCGGCAAGAAAAGCATAATCCACATTAACAACTCCAGGTGAAATTGTCCAATTCCATGTTGTTGGGTTGTGATACGAATGATCTGTGAATTGAACCGAGTCACCCATACATAGTTGAACCTGATTGGCATCAAAATCAGCATTACACAATACCGCTGCAGCATTAATACCCGTTGCTGTAATGTTTTGTTGGGTTACCATATTTGCCAAAAAGGTAATATCAATAAAATTCTGTTGCATGATTCCAGCTTGATCTCTCGAAAACATATTTTGACAAGCATTGTAGCTCATGTAATTTTCTATTTGATCAACCACATCGTAGCCAAAAGCATCGTTTGTAGGCACGTCATTGCAACTGTTGTAAGTTTGTGAACAACTCCAATTTGCCGCAGCTTGAGGCGGCGTATCGCAACAATAGTCGCCATTCGCAAAACAATCATTGGAATGACATCCTGTTGTTCCGCTCCATCCAGCATCGAAAATATGTTGCAAACCAAGTAAATGCCCCATTTCATGCGTTAATGTTCTTCCATCTGCATTACTTGCTGTCCCTATTGTTCCAAATGCATCATTGCGAATTAGAATTCCATAATTTGCTCCATTTGGCCAATAAGGAAGATAGGCATAGCCCAGGATCGTTCCTGCTCCAGAGTTTTCAATTGTATTAACGACCCAAATATTTAAGTATTGATCCATTGGCCATTGGTCTGAACCGCCATTCGATGAGAACTTACAATCGTCGTTAGCGTTGTAGGTTAAGCTCGGAGCATTCACACGGACAATTCCATTTGTGCAATTCCCGTTCGGATCTAATTTTGCCAATTTAAAATGCACATCCATTACTCCAGCAATGGACTTAAAAGGTGCATTGGTTGTATTTCTTGTTTGTGCAGTATCTGAATTCTGACGATTGTAATCTTCATTTAAAATACGCAGTGCATCATTTACTTGGTCATCCGTAATATTTCCAATTCCATTGTCGTGAATGATATGGACTACAACGGGAATATCAAGTGCAACTTTAGAAACAGCACCATTTTGATTACTCCATCCTGTTGAAGCGTTCAGCATTCGTTGATGCATTTTATTTCTAAATTCTGGATTTGCCAATTCTAAATCGTGCTGAATCTTATCTGTTCCACACCAATTATGTTGTGTGAAAGCACCAAAAGAAATGAACAAAAGACCTACTACAAATGATAAACGAAACATACAAAAATGGGTTAAAAAAAAAGGTCTCCGGTTAGAAGACCTTTTCATAAATTAAGTGTGATTATTTTACTACAAACTGCATTACTTTTTGAGTAGTTCCAGCTTGAATAGTTAAGAAGTATGAACCTGCTGCAATACCATGTGTATCCATCAATACTAAGTTTGAACCAATTGCTGCGTTCACAGTATGATTTTGTACAATTTTACCACAAACATCTTGTAATTGAATACTAACAGTTTGATTTGATGCTAAATCAAAAAGTAAGTTCAATTCACCTTCAGTTGGATTTGGATATAAAGACAACGCCCCAATTTCAGTAGCTTCATCCAATCCTAAAATAATCGTTTCTGATGGCGCTCCACTGTACAAGTTGATATCATCAATAAAGATATTGTTTCCATTATCGCCTTCAAATTTGAATTTGTAGCGGAAATTTTCATTCCAATATTCTGATGTGATATTTGTCATGTGAATTGTTACCCAATCCTCAGATGATGTTGGAGTCCATGAAGTTGCAGATGTTAAAGATGATAATTGATTACCACCAATCGTTTTACGTTGTACCCAAGAGCCACCGCAGTCAGAAGTAACAAATACCTTTAAATATTCATTGTCAGCAGTTGTTCTTTTGCGGTAAGCATAACGGAAAGTTAATGTCATTCCAGTTCCAGAAGAAATACTTGACAAATCAATCGGTGCAGAAATTAATTCATCTTCGTTTGAACCTGCTTGACCGAAGTTCGTCAATCGAGCACATTTTGTTCCTGTTCTACCGAATGATGATTCTAATGAAAAAGCGTTATTGTTATTTGTATTGATTACCTCCCAAGGTAAGATATTTGAGAATGTTGTATAACTTTCAAATCCTTCAAAGTAAGGAACCGTTGCTGGAGCAGGCAATACACGGATGAATTGCGTTTTAATTTCTGCATCAGTATTTGTTCCATCCGTTGCATTTAACGATACTTGGTAAATCCCTGGAGTAGCATACGTAATCAAAGGGTTTTGAGAAGTAGACGATGCAGGTGTTCCCCCTTCGAACGTCCAGTTCCATCCTGTAACCGTATTGTATGATTCGTCAGTATATTGTATTTGACTTCCTGCACAAACAGTTGTGATATCTGCGCTGAATTGTGCTTTACAAAGGTAAGTAACTCCTGTTGCTCCAACAGCAGTTAGATTTGTTGTTGTCCACAAGTTGTTGCGTCCACCCGTTGATGAAGTGATAGCAGCTCTCATTCGTGTTACTTGACCTGCAGTGAACATTTTTGAACAATAGGAATAGTCCATGTAGTTTTCGACATTGTCACGCATTGCTTGACCCCAATAAGCGTCGTCTGAATTACAAGTATTTGAATTGATTGCACAAGAAGTAACACCAATACAATTTGGTGTGTCTTGCACAGCGTCGTCAGTTGAACAACTTGAAGCATTTCCTGGATTGTTATTTCCTCCCCAAGTGTGATCTAAGTTTAACCAGTGTCCAACTTCATGCGTTAAAGCGCGGCTAGTAGTAACAGAAGATGTACCAATTGAACCTACATAATTGTGTAAAATCCAAATACCATTGTCCATAACCGTTCCAACAAAATTAGAAGGTTTCATTGTATATCCTGCTGCACCTCCAGCTTCTGATACAACGAATACATTTAAGTATTTATTTCCTTGCCATTGACCATTGTAAATATCGTTACCTGAAACAATTGCATCAACTTGTGCACCACCGTCAGAACCATCATACGTTAAGATATTTGCTGTTCTAGTGATACCTGAAAAACATGTTCCATTTGGTGCTTTCGTTGCTAAAACAAATTCAATCTCTACATCAGAAGGCATTCCCTGAAAATCAGCATGCACATTGTTTGCATCCGCATTTTGAAGGCGATAGTCACGATTTAAAATAGCTAACTGATCTAAAATTTGTTCGTCTGAAATATTCTCAACTCCATTGTTGTGGAGAATATGAAAAACAACAGGAATTTTATAAATAACTCCTTTTGGTTGTGGATTATTCGCTTCTTTTTGACGGATAATTTCATCTGCTTGCAATGATTGTACATAAGCAGGATTACTCATCAATTGAGCATGTCTTTTATGTTGCGTACAATATTCAACAGCTTCACCATCGCGTGTATTTGTTAGATCTATTTCACGCTTTTGAGCAAAGCCCGATAGCGAAGAAATTAGGGAGATACCTAACAGGATGTGGGTAATTTTTTTCATAGTTATAACAGTTTAACCTTGTTTAAAAACGTTCCAAATTACGAAACAGTTTGCTTTTAACCTTATTTTTTTTTCGAAGTGGGACATTTTTGTGATGAACGGTTTGAATTCTAAGTCCTATTCTAGATCCTTCAGGGTGTAAATTACATGTGTTTTATCTTCCTTTGTAAGCAGTTTAACTAACTTTGATACAACAAGATACGGCTGCAATAATTCATTGTTTTCATATAGCGTTTTAAAATTAGATAGGCTTGAAAAGTCAACTGGAGCGGCACTTCGAATTTTTTCTTGCATTTTGCTATCCACAACACCAGGTGCGACAGAATAAACGCGTATATCCGACTGTTTTTCTTCCTCTTCCAATTGTAGCGTTTCAGAAAAACGATCCAAGGCAATTTTAGAAGAGCAATAGCCGGCCCAAGATGGAATTGCGCGATTCGCAGCTCCAGAACTGATGTTTAATAGTGTTATTTTCTTCCCTGGATTTTCTTGGATAATTTTCTGACAAAGCAGCATTGGCGTAATTGCATTGACGGTCATAACTTCATCTAAATCAGAAATGAGTTGATCTGAAACGCGTTGAATAGCGCCAATCGTTCCTGCATTGTTGATTAAAAGTAGTTCGTTTTCTTCCGATTTTAAAGAGAGTGCTTTTACCTTGGAAAGATTTGAAAAGTCACATTCCAAGAAAGAATAATTTCCTTCGACTTGAGGATTTGTGCGACCGATTCCCGTAACAACAATGTCTTGCTTTAAGTAATATTCGAGAAAGGCTTTGCCAATTCCGCTAGATATTCCAGTTATAAATACATGCATTTTTTTACCAATAAAAAACGGTTCAAATGAATGAACACTTGAACCGTATGAAAAGTTTTAAACGATGCTTATGCTAATGCATTCGTAATGTCTTCAATCAAATCTTCAACATCTTCAACACCTACACTTAAACGCAATAAGTTATCTACAACTCCTGCTTTTTCACGCTCTGCTTTCGGAATAGAAGCATGTGTCATTGTTGCTGGATGATTGATTAATGATTCAACTCCACCCAAAGATTCTGCCAATGAGAAAACTTTGAAGGATGAAGCAACTTTGAATGTATTTTCAATCGATTTATCTTTCAGCACAATTGAAATCATACCACCAAAATCACGCATTTGTTTTTTTGCAATTTCATGATTTGGATGCTCTGGGAAACCAGGCCAATATACTTTTTCAATTTTAGGATGATTTTTCAAGAACTCTGCAATCTTACGTCCATTGAAACAATGTCTTTCCATGCGAAGATGCAATGTTTTAATACCACGTAATACCAAAAATGAATCCATCGGACCAGGATTCGCACCTGAACTATTTAACACGAAATACAACTTTTCGTGGATTTCTGGATTGTTTGTAATCAACGCTCCCATCACTACATCTGAGTGTCCACCCAAATATTTTGTAACTGAATGCATAACGATATCAGCACCTAAATCCAATGGGTTTTGTAAATAAGGAGAAGCAAATGTATTATCCGCAACCATCATAATATTGTTTGCTTTAGCAATTTTTGCACAAGCCTCAATATCTATAATTTGCATCGTTGGATTTGTAGGTGTTTCAGCCCAAATCAATTTTGTGTTGCCATTGATATAATTGTGCAAGTTTTCAGCATTCGTCAAATCGATGAAATGGAATTTAATCCCGAATTTCTCATAGATTTTTGTAAAAAGACGATACGTTCCACCATATAAATCGTCGCCCGTAATTACTTCATCACCTGGGCTCAATAATTTTAAAACTGCATCTGTTGCTGCAACACCACTACTGAAAGCAACACAATGTTTTCCGTTTTCTAATGCTGCTAATGCATCTTGTAAAGCCTCACGCGTTGGGTTTTTCCCTCGCGCATAACCATATCCTTTGTTTACTCCAGGTGATTCCTGAACATAGGTTGATGTTTGATAAATTGGTGTCATGATAGCACCAGTCGTTTCATCTGGATGCACACCAGCGTGAATGGCTTTCGTTCCGAATTTCATACGTATATAATTTGTTTTTCAATGGTCATATGGAATCGCAACACGTAATAATTTTCATTCATGTTTGTATCGAAAATTATTTCGTTATGCTTATTTCATAATTACTTCTTTTGTGTCGCAAATGTAGTTCATTAATTGAGAAAGGTCAATTGCAAAAAGACAATTTTCTAAGCCTAGAAACTTTTCTTAATTTTAGGGCGGTGAGCGAAAATGCAAAACATAGAATTGAACAGTTATTAATTGATGTCAGTCAGTTCAATGGAAATGATATCTTGGTGAATTGTCAACAAGGAATTTTTCCAGTGGACGCTGGTCAATCGAGCTTTTTGTTGCCGTATGAACAACATCTCAAAACACTGATTCAATCGTCTATTCGCACAAAAAAGGAGCAGGGAATTTTCCCACTTTGTTTGGCAAAAGGACTGATAGAATGGTCGTATAAAGGTGAACAAATTCATACTCCGATTTTGCTATTTCCATGCACTATTGAACTGATCAAAGTATCAAATGCAGTTAAAATCAATGTGCTGGACGATGAAGTGTTTGTAAATCCGTTTTTGTTGAATCGATTACAAGCTGAATTTGAATTCAAGAAAGAACATTTATCGGTTGATGAGATTGAAGCATTTTTAAAGGCCAATGATTTTAGCATTTTGCAGAATATTCCTTCATTCCTCGGCAATTTTCACCATCATCGCTTTGAAATTGTAAAGGAATTAGAGGAATTACTTGAATGTTCGCTTTCTAATTCTGTTTCGGAATTATTGGGAGATGAACACCTTTCAAGTAATATCCCGTTAAAGCTAGGAAATGAACTTCTTTTTCCGAGTGATGGGAATCAATTGGAAGTTTTTTCGTGTATCGAACAACAAAACACAGTTGTGCAAGGTCCACCGGGAACAGGTAAATCACAAGTTCTTTCGAATTTACTAGGAAAAGTGCTCTCACTAAATGCTTCGGCAGTGGTTGTTTCAGAGAAACGCGTTGCCTTAGAGGTGTTGGTGAAGAAATTGGCACAGTTCGATTTAGATTCACTTTGTTTCATTGCGACATCAGAGACTTTATCAAAGGATTTTTTGGCAGAGTTGAAATTGGCTTGGAATCAAATGGAAGCAAGCAATTTGAAATCGACAGAAGGAAATTTGCAAATTTCTGAGCAGTATCGAGATCAATTGCAATATACATTGGATGTGTTGAATCGTCCTGATTTGATTGGTGGCCTGAGTTATTCGGCGTTTCATGAATTATTAGCAAAACGAAAAATAGATGAACATATCTATTCTAGCGATTTACCTGATGTAAGTGAATTGTTGGAGCATAAAACTATTTTGGAACGAATTTATTCGGCTAAACTCAATTCTTTAATTGGAAGTTGCTCCTACGGAAGTTTGCAACAAGCATCGTTTTTAAAAATGGATCAAGCAATTTCTACTTGGAAAAATGAATTGATTGAACTTAAAAAGTTGTTCGTTATCGAAACATGGTCCGATTTTCAAGAAGCGATGAAATTGGCTGCCTTGAGTCAGAATTTTTCCAATCCTATTGTAAGAAAACATAGTTCCATTTTTAAAGAAGGAACGAAAGAACAAAAGCGTTTTGAGAAGTTGCGCAAACAGTATTTGAAAACAGAACATCAGTTGTCAACTTTTCAATCGGAACGTTCAAATTGGAAAAAGGAACCGACGAATGTTGAAGTTGATTATTTGTTAGAATTACTCGGAAACACATCGTTAATCGGTAAGTGGAAAGTGAAAAGACATTGGTCAAATTACTCCAATTTACCACTCGAAAAAGCAAATGATTTATTGCATCATTGGAAGCAATATTTGAGTTTAAACAATTCATTGTCGCAGTTAAAAGTTGAATTATGCGAAATAGGAGTCGATAATTTGCCTTTAGAGCTAGAATTGATCCAGCAGCAAATTCATCATACGAGCGCTGATGAGCGAGCGAAATGGGAGGAGATTGCACCTGAAATGCGTCTGAATTATGCGAATGAAAATGGTCGTCTTAATCAACTTTATACAGAATTGAAAGCAACTTTTCGCTGGGATGAAACCGAGCGTATTGGTGATTTTTTAGAGGCCTTTTTGAATCATTTTCAAGACATTTCTAACCTGCATGTTGAGTTGAAAAAACTTCCGGAAGTGTTCATTCGTTCATGTAAAAGATATGCGCGTTTTGAAGAACTTGAATTATCCATCTTCAAGAGTTCTTGGGTTCGTTTTTCACACCAGTTTCCAACATTGGCAAGTTTTGAACCGAACGATCTTTTGGAAAAAAGTAAGCGCATTTTAGTAGAACGATCCAGTGAGGCGGTTTTTCATGCGGCCTTAATCAATCAAAAGCAACTAGAGAAATTTCAAATGTATCACGAGTTGTTGCAAACTGTACCTTCGAAATTATCAGTTGAACAGAAAGAATTGCGAGCGCGATTGAAAAAAGGGAAAGCCTTGTTGGTCAAAGAATTTGCAAAATCACGTAACCATCCAAGCTTGCGTGAATTGTTTGCTTCGGATGCACGTGAATGGATTCAATTGTTCAAACCAATTTGGTTGAGTAATCCGGCTCAAATTGCCAAATGTTTTCCTATGCAAGAAGGTTTATTTGATGTAGCCATTTTTGATGAAGCAAGTCAAATACCTTTGCAAAATGCACTTGGAACACTACAGCGATCAAAGCGTGTTTTAGTAGCGGGAGATCAACAGCAAATGGGTCCAAGTTCGTATTTCAAATCAGGAAGTACCGAAATTATAGATGTATTGCATCAAGCGAGTTTTTATTGGAACACGATAGGATTAAAACACCATTACCGCAGTGAACATCCAGCATTGATTCAGTTTTCGAACAAACATTTTTACAAAAATGAATTACTTGCGTTTCCATCGGTGCAGCAAGAATTGCATCCAATTTCGTGGCATTATTGTGAAAAAGGAAGATTTATCAATCGCAAAAATCAAGAGGAAGCCAAACAAGTTGCTGAGCTGATTGAAAAAGTGATTGATTCAGCTAACGTACTTGGAATTGTAGCTTTTTCTGAAACCCAATTGGCTGAAATTAGTACTCACTTATGTTCGAAAACACTCGAAAAATTAGAAGAACGTATTGAAAATGATACTGCTTTCTTTAAGGCATTGGAAAATGTGCAAGGGGAAGAATGTGATCATTTAATTATCAGTTTTGGTTACGGCTATTCTGATGAAAATGAATTCCACATGCGTTTTGGACCAATGAATTCAAAAAATGGAACCAAACGATTGAACGTTCTTTTGACGCGTGCTCGCAAGAAAATCGATTTTTTCTCTTCTGTCAAAGCAAGTGATTTCAAGCTTAGTTCAAACGAAGCAATCAATCTGTTGCGTCAATTTTTACTTCAATTAGAAAATGCATCTAGCACGGACAATTCCGATTTCCCATTTGGATTGACACCACATTTTACATCCAATCAATTAACGATTGAACATGTTTACGAAAAAATGCATGATTCAGAAGAATTACTTACGCTCGTATCAGTGCTTGAAAACAGAGGTTGGAATTTGGCTTTTGTTTAATGCGCATCCAACCAATTTTCCCCAAACTGTAATTCAACTTCCATTGGAACAACCAATTTAACTGCATGTTCCATCGCTTCTTCCACCAATTTTTTCATCAAGTCCATTTCTGATTTGTGTACATCAAATACCAACTCATCATGCACTTGTAAGATCATTTTAGACTTTAAGGGTTGCTGTTTCATTGCTCTGTAAACTGAAACCATGGCCATTTTAATAATGTCAGCAGCTGAACCTTGAATCGGTGCATTGACAGCATTTCGTTCAGCGAAACCACGAACGACAGCGTTGGCAGAATTGATGTCTGGTAAGTAACGACGACGCTGCATGATTGTTTCCACATATCCTTTATCACGGGCTTGAGAAACAGCGCCGTCCATGTAGGTTTTAATGGTGGAATATTGCTCAAAGTAGGCGTCGATAATTGATTTTGCTTCCGTTCTTGAAATGTTCAAGTTTTGTGCTAAACCAAAGGCCGATTGACCGTAAATGATTCCAAAGTTTACTGCTTTTGCAGCGCTTCGTTGATCACGAGTTACTTCTTCAAGTGAAACATTGAACACTTTTGCTGCTGTTGCTTTGTGAATATCTTGTCCGCTGCTGAAAGCTTCAATCATGTTTGAATCCTTACTCAACGCAGCAATAATACGCAATTCAATTTGCGAATAATCCGCAGCCATCAAGGTATATTCTTCATTTCTTGGAATAAAGGCTTTGCGGATTTCCTTTCCTTTATCGGTACGAATTGGAATGTTTTGCAAGTTCGGGTTGTTCGAACTCAAACGTCCTGTCGCCGTAACCGTTTGCATATAATTTGTGTGAATTCTTCCGTCAATTCGATCGGTCATCGTTGGAAGTGGATCAACATACGTACTTTTCAATTTACGCAATTGTCTGTATTCCAATATCATTGGAATAATCGGATGATCTTTCTCGTGTTTTTGAAGAATATCTTCAGAGGTTGCGTATTGACCTGTTTTGGTTTTTTTCGCTTTTGATGAAATTTTCAAGACATCAAATAAGATATCGCCCAATTATTTCGGTGAATCGACATTGAAATCCATTCCAGCTTCAGCTTTGATATTTTTCTCCAGCTCAGCAAGCGTAATTTCCATTTGTTTGGAATAGTCTTTCAATCCGGCAACATCGATGGCAATTCCTTCTTGCTCCATGTCTTTCAACACTTCTACTAAAGGCATTTCCATTTCATAAAACAATTCTTTCAAATGTTCTTTCTGAATTTCAGGTTCGAACAATTGCTTTAATTGGAAGGTGATATCTGCATCTTCACACGCGTAATCCGAAATTTCTTCCGGTTTCAAATCGCGCATGTTTCCTTGGCCTTTTCCTTTTTTACCAATCAAAGTTTCAATAGAAATTGGTTGGTATTTCAAATAGAATTCGGCTAAGAAATCCATTCCTTGTTTTGATTCTGGGTTGATCAAGTAGTGCGCAACCATCGTATCAAACGTTGGAGCAGCTACTGAAATGCCATAACGATTCAACACTTTTAAATCGTATTTAATATTGTGGGCAATTTTTTCAATTGATGTCGACGAAAAGAATGGTATAAACTCTTCAACGATTGATTTTGCTTCATTGAAATCTGCTGGAACCGCAACGTAAAAGGCTTCGCGCGCTTTATACGAAAACGACATTCCAACTAAATCAGCATGCAAGGCATCGATATCGGTTGTTTCTGTATCAAAACAAACCTGCGATTGTTTCAAGAGTAATTCAAGTAATTCTTTACGCTCTTCTGGCTGCGTGATGAGGTGATAGCTTGGCTTTTCCGTTGCTATCGTTTTGTAATCTGCTGTTGGCGTTGGATCTTGTTCCACCAACATACTTTGCATTCCAAATAAGTCCAATTGAGCAGATTCTCCTGAATTCGATGATGGATGAGCAGTTACAACAATTTCTTCACCAATGACACGACGTGCAAGATTTCTAAATTCCAATTCTGTAAAAATGTCTTTCACTTTTTCGGTGTCAACATCGCACATAATCAAATGTTCTTCGTTGAATTCAACATCTAAATCCACAATAATCGTTGCCAACTTTTTGGAAATAATTCCTTGTTCTTGGAAATTGATGACATTTTCTTTTTGCTTTCCTTTCAAGTCTTCAACATTCGCAAAGATGCCTTCCATTGAGCCATATTTTTGAATCAAGGCTTT
>JBDKHH010000036.1:0-2665 GCA_039797785.1 Bacteroidota bacterium
AAGTGTTAAACCTGTTTGTCCAACTGTACTTATTGTTGGTGAAATAGTTCTTCGATTCGCTTGTGGACAAAACAATATTCCACAAAAACCACCTGCATCGTAAGCCGCACCTCCAGCAGGATTAAACACACTTGTGACATGCAATGTATTATTCCCATTCGACCCTACACCGCAGCTTCCCCCTGTACCCAAATTTGGGACGATTCCACTAGGACTTCCTGTTATTGTAGAAAGACATCCACCTTCACCATCTCCAATCAAAAAGAAATTTGGATCCGCACCTTCAGCCCCAGTGACATCATTTAATGTCCAGCCTGCCCCAGTATTAAAATTCTCTGTAAACAAATACGTTGGACTTCCACCTGCTCCATTTCCTATTTCACACATACGGTAAGTAGATCCTTTCCCTACTGGAAAAGTAATACCCGTACTCCCAATTCTTCTTACCGGACCATTTACGAAACTTAAGTCATTTGCTCCCGAAACAGTGGCTGCATTATTTAATGTATACAAATTGGTTAACGTACTTGTTACAATACCATTCGTAAAAGTTGACAAATTATCCACTAAAATTGCTCTATTTAGTGTCACACCACCAGCGCTTTTATTGAAGGTGATATTGTAAATAGAAA
The DNA here is from genome assembly GCA_039797785.1 of Bacteroidota bacterium. GTDB lineage: Bacteria > Bacteroidota > Bacteroidia > Flavobacteriales_D > Crocinitomicaceae > M0103. The sequence continues at coordinate 633 of JBDKHH010000036.1, forward strand.
GAGCTCCCGTACCGTTAATTGCTTGTGCATTTCCACCACTAAAAACAAGATTTCTGCCGTCATTGGCATCGTAAGAAAAAGTACCATTAACGATTAAATTGCCTCTAATTTCAGTTCCTGTCCCATAATTTTGGTACGTCTTCCCTGTACGAACTCGTAAATTCCCTTGAACTAATGTTGGCGATCCAAAGGTATTTGAGTTTGTGAAAGTAATTGCTCCAGCCCCACTTCCTGCTCCGCCGATATCCAAATTACCTTTTACAGTAGGTGTAGCCGCTGAACCTATAAAACTAACATTGAAAGCATTTCCCGTATTATTTTCAATTGTTAAATTCGGGTAAACGGATCCAGTTGCTGGAGTTGTACTTGACAAAACAGGAGTTTGACCTCCGGTTTTTCTTAAAACCCAATTAGACGTTGCTGGTATTGAACTAATACCAGCTTCATAACTATTTTGCCAGTTATTGGATGAATTCCCTGCAGAACGCATCAACGTTCCATTCGCACCCATTTGCCAAGTGGACGAAGCAGCGAAAGTTATAGATACGGTATTCGATCCACGATTATCCCAAAATGTACCGTTAATTAATAGATCAACACCAGCACCATTTACAAAAGTACAAGTGCTATTTGTCCAATTGATTGTTGCACCAGAATTTATAACAACTTGATCCAAAGACACCATTGCTGTAATTTGCACGGTATGTGGACTCTGAATTGTTATTACACCATCAGTCGATGATGGAGCTACTGTTGCTGCTACCCATGCTGAACCATTGTAAATTTGCCATGTAGTAGCAGTATTCCATGTACCAGAAGCAGCGGATTGATAATCACCTGTTGATTGTGCATTTGCACTGAAGTGGAGAAAAAATGATAACACACATGATATCGCTGAGAATCGTAGTAAGTTCATTTTGTAGTCGTTTCAAAAGCAATTTACGACCTTTTTTAGAATTTACAAAGTAAAAAAATAACGTTTTATCCCTTTGATTGTGAAATAGATACTATTTCTCTTCGAAAAGTAATTGTACAAAAGGGTCAAGATTTAATTGGACGATTTTTTTACTGCATTTGAATGTGAAATCATGCAATTTATCGTTCAAAATCAATTCTTCATACCTTTTTGTTCCATCCGCTAAAACCAACTCAATTTTTAATGGAATATCCTGAAAAGTTTCAAGTTGAACTTGTTCTATTTGCAATTTGCAATTTTTTCCTTTTATCTTTTTTGAAATTTTCAACTGTGGATGTCCACTTTGAAACAACCATTGGTTAAAAAATGGCTCTAAATCTTGTTGACTAACTTTTTCAACAACTTCAATAAAATCAGATGTACTAGCATTCGACAAACGATATTTATTATAGTAAGTGACGATTGACTTTTGAAAGAGCTCATCCCCTATTTTCTGGCGCAACATTTGCAAAATCCATGCGCCTTTTTGATAGGAATTTTCGTTTAGCAAATCCATCAATTCTGTATAATTCGTATCGACAATTGGATGCGGATAATTTTTATAAAACTGAATCACTTCACCACGTTCTTTCGCCAATTGTTTTTGGATTCTTTCTTGACCATACTTATTTTCCAAGTACAAATCCGTAAAATAGGTTGCAAAGCCTTCACTCAACCAAATGTGCTGCCAATCAGATTCAGAAGCAGAATTACCAAACCACTGATGGGCTATTTCATGTGCGATTAAAGCTTCACTTGTGCGTTTCCCATTGAACGCATTCTCATCATAAAAAATACAACCTGCATTTTCCATTCCACCAAAGCGCGTTGTTGACTGAACATTGGCTAATTTTTCATATTCGTACGAAGCAATCCAGGAAACGTAATAGTTAAAAACATCTTTTGCCAACTCCAAATCATAAAAGCTTTTCTCGCTGTTTTGCGGATAAACCCATGAACTGATTTCTATTGATGAATCACTATTCGGTACACTCTTGATTTCAAAATTTGCAATTCCAACGACCATCACTTTTGTTGGCAATACGACTGAAGATTCATAAGTTGTTCGCGCTTCCGC
>JBDKHH010000037.1:0-11553 GCA_039797785.1 Bacteroidota bacterium
GCTTAAGTTATGACCAAATTGATACAATTCCTGTTTCATTAAATGGTATTCATACACCCTATGAACAAGCCGCCTTGATGTGGGATGAAAAATTAACTTTTTTATATTCAAACGGTCAACCAATTGATAATACAGACATTATGCAATTGGACGGTTTACTTAAGGTGAATGTGGTTGACAAAAGTGGATTCGCATTATTTCCTAATCCTGTTAAAGCTGAAAGTCAATTGATATTAACGTCTTCAAAAGAGAGTTTAATCGAATGTTTTGATGCAATTGGTAATAAGGTGAAAACACAAAAAATATTTCTTGGATATAATTCGATTGATTTAAACGGTCTTTTGCCTGGAACCTATTTCTTGAAAATTGATGAACATACGTTTAAGCAAATTATTGAATAAGCTTTAGAAATTTTAGTGAGACATTGAAGGTCAATAATTAAATTACTACCTTTGAACCCATAATTTTTTTAAATAGCTATGTCTCATAATATTAAACCAGGTGTTGCAACAGGCGACGATGTACAAAAGATTTTCGACTATGCAAAAGAGAAAGGTTTTGCATTGCCAGCTGTTAATGTTACAAGTTCAAGTACAGTAAATGCTGTTATTGAAACTGCGGCAAAAGTTAATTCACCTGTGATTATTCAATTTTCAAACGGTGGAGCGCACTACAATGCAGGAAAAGGTTTGTCGAATGAAAACGAAAAAGCTGCAATTGCTGGTGGTATAGCTGGTGCATTGCATGTGCATACGTTAGCTGAAGCTTATGGTGCAACGGTAATTTTGCATACAGACCACTGTGCTAAGAAATTATTGCCTTGGATTGATGGGTTATTGGATGCAAGTGAAAAACATTTCGCTCAAACTGGTAAACCTTTGTATAGTTCTCACATGATTGATTTATCAGAAGAACCAATCGAAGAGAATATTGAGATCTGTAAAGAATACTTAGCTCGTATGAGTAAAATGGGTATGACGTTAGAGATTGAATTAGGAATTACTGGGGGAGAAGAAGATGGTGTTGATAATTCAGACGTTGATAGTTCTAAATTATATACGCAGCCTGCTGAAGTAGCATATGCTTACGAAGAATTATTAAAAGTTTCGAATCGCTTTACAATTGCGGCTGCTTTTGGAAATGTGCATGGCGTTTATAAACCAGGAAACGTAAAATTGACTCCGAAAATCTTGAAAAATTCACAAGAATACGTTCAAGAGAAATTCAATACAGGAGCGAATCCTGTTGATTTTGTATTCCATGGAGGAAGTGGTTCGACCTTAGAAGAAATTCGTGAGGCAATCAGCTATGGTGTTATTAAAATGAATATTGATACGGATTTACAATTTGCGTTTACAGAAGGAGTGCGCGACTATGTTGTGAACCATGTAGAATATTTGAAAACACAAATCGGTAATCCTGAAGGAGACGACAAACCAAATAAAAAATATTACGATCCACGTAAATGGATGCGTGAAGGTGAGTTGACGTTTATTAAGCGTTTGGAACAAGCATTCGACGATTTGAATGCTATAAATGTTTTATAAGTTGAAAATTAAAAGATTTGAGATTCAAAAAATCCTCAAATAAAAAATAAAAGAAACGATGAGTTGGTTTAAAAGAAGCAAAGAAGGAATCACAACTTCTACGAGCGAGAAAAAAGAAACACCAGAAGGATTATGGTCTAAATGTTCGAATTGTAAGACTCTTTTTACAATGGACGATTTAGAGAAAAATGCATTTGTTTGTGATCGTTGTTCACACCACGAACGCATTGGTTCTGATGAATATTTTCATATTTTATTTGATGGCGGAAAATATACTGAGCTAGATGCTGATTTAGTTTCAGGTGACCCGTTGAATTTTGAGGATACAAAAAAATACGTTGACCGTGTTAAAGCAACACAAAAAGCAACTGGATTGAAAGATGCAATCCGTACAGCGAAAGGTCAATTGGATGGAATGGATTTCGTTGTTGCTGCAATGGATTTCTCATTTATTGGTGGTTCATTAGGAGCTGTTATGGGAGAGAAAATTGCACGAGCGATTGATGAAGCAATCAAGATTAAAGCACCTTTCATGATTATTTCTAAATCAGGTGGAGCTCGAATGATGGAAGCAGGTTATTCATTAATGCAAATGGCGAAAGTTTCAGGTAAACTGGGACAATTGTCAGAACATAAATTACCATATATTTCTTTCTTAACAGATCCAACAACTGGTGGTGTAACTGCTTCGTTTGCGATGTTAGGAGATATCAATATCGCTGAGCCAAATGCATTGATTGCTTTTGCAGGGCCGCGTGTTGTGAAAGAAACAATTGGTCGCGATTTACCAGAAGGATTCCAAACATCGGAATTCGTTCTTGAGCATGGATTCTTAGATTATATTGTCGATAGAACACATTTGAAAGAAACATTATCAATGTCATTGAAACTTTTCAAAAACTAATAGTAAGTCCCACTAAATTGTGGGACTTTTTTTTCAAATGGAAATTCAACTAGTTAAAGCAAACGAACTTAAAGTCTCAGAATGGGCTGGGGGAAAGACAACTCAATTGTACATATATCCTGCATCTGCTGATTTTTCAAAAAAGGATTTTGCTTATAGAATAAGCACGGCAACAGTAGAGTTGGAAGAATCATCTTTCACTCCCTTTCCAAATTACAATCGAAAACTGATGATTTTGGAGGGTGTATTGGATTTGTTTCACGATGATCAATACGCGATTCAATTACACCCGTTTGACCAAGACACATTTTCAGGTGATTGGATTAGCCATTCCAAAGGAAAAGTGATTGATTACAATGTGATTTTCACATCTAACTATTCGTCTGAAATTTTTCATTTTGAACTTTCGAAAGGAGAAGAGGTGAAATTGAATTGCAAAGATACAACCTTGCTTTATGTGTTGTATGGAGAAATTGCAGTTTCAAAAGGAAGGGCGCAACAAAAAGATGTAATCATTATTCAAGGACAAGGAGAATTAGTCATCAACGCGTCTTCGGATGCACTCATTGTTGTTACAGAAGTAAATAAAATCGAAGAATAATCAAGGGAACGTAGACGTTTCAAAAAAAAAGATTATCTTTGCCCGTCGATTTGCAAGAACATGGAGTTTTTGGATCGGCTACATAAGAATCATTTAATTAAATATTGGCATGTATATTAATACAGAAATTAAAAAAGAGATTTTCGCTAAACACGGTGGAGCAGAGACTAACACAGGTTCAGCAGAAGGTCAAATTGCATTGTTCACATTTCGTATTTCTAACTTAACGGAGCACTTGAAAAAGAACCGTAAAGATTTCGGAACACAACGTTCTTTGCAATTATTAGTTGGTAAAAGAAGATCTTTACTTGACTATTTAAAAAGAAAAGATATCGAAAGATACCGTGCTATCGTTAAAGAATTAGGCTTACGTCGTTAATTCTTGTACGAACACAACAAGTTTATTGGAGGGGGCATTCGAAGTTATTCGACTGTCCCTTTTTTGTTTTAAATGGACAAAAAAATAAATAAAGCAAACAGTGTCATAAACGAATGAGCTGTTGAAATAAACATGACGAATTGGATCTTAAGTCTGCCGAAAGCTTTCGGCATCTTTAAGTCTTATAGTCTATAAATAAGCAATAAATAAAAGATGAATATAGGAACAAGAAAGTCAATGATGACCGGAGGGAAAGAAATTTCCATTGAAACCGGAAAGTTGGCTAAACAGGCAGATGGGTCTGTTGTAGTAAGAATGGGAGACACAATGTTGTTAGCAACAGTTGTAGCTGCTCCTGAAGCAAAAGAAGGAGTTGATTTCCTTCCTTTAACAGTTGATTACCGTGAGAAATACTCAGCAGCTGGACGTTTTCCAGGTGGATTCTTCCGTAGAGAAGCGCGTCCATCAGAGAACGAAATTTTAATCATGCGTTTAGTTGACCGCGCTTTGCGTCCACTTTTCCCAGATGATTATCACGCTGAAGTTCAATTGATGATTCAATTGTTATCGTATGATGGAGTTAATAATCCTGATACATTATGTGGTTTAGCGGCATCAGCGGCAATCGCAGTATCAAACATTCCTTTTAACGGTCCAATGTCAGAAGTGAGAGTTGGTCGTGTAAATGGTGAGTGGATCGTTAATCCAACAATGGCGCAAATTGCAGAAGGTGATATCGATATGATGGTAGCTGGAACAATGAAAGACGTGAACATGATTGAAGGAGAATTCAAAGAAATCTCTGAATTGGAAATGGTTGAAGCTATTAAATTAGCACACGCTGCAATTATCGAACAATGTCAATTCCAATTAGATTTAGCTGCTGAAATTCCAACAGCAAATCCAAAAAGAGAATATTGTCACGAAACTCATGATGCTGATGTTAAAGCAAAAGTATATGAGTTAGCAATGGAAAAATGTAAAGATGTTGCTCGCATGGGCTTAGCGAATAAAGCAAAAAGAACAGAATTGTTCGATGCAATTAAAGCTGAAGTAAAAGCATCTTATACAGAAGAAGAATTAGCATCTGTTAGTGGATTCATTTCTACATACTTCTCAGAAGTTAAGAAAAAAGCTGTTCGTTGGGTGATGTTACATGAAAACAAACGTTTAGATGGACGTAAGTTTGATGAGATTCGTCCAATTTGGGCTGAAGTTGATTATTTGCCAATGGTTCACGGTTCTGCAGTATTTACACGTGGAGAAACGCAATCATTGACAACATTGACATTAGGTGGTAAAATGGATGAGCAGTTAATCGATGGAGTTACTTTCCACGGAACTGAGAAATTCTTATTGCACTACAATTTCCCTCCATTCTCAACAGGAGAAGCAAAACCATTACGTGGAACTTCAAGAAGAGAGATTGGTCACGGAAACTTGGCATTGAGAGCTTTGAAACCAGTTTTACCTGCAGATAACGCTTATACAATTCGTTTGGTTTCTGATATTTTAGAATCAAATGGTTCTTCTTCAATGGCAACAGTTTGTGCTGGTACATTGGCGTTGATGGATGGTGGTGTTCAAATCACTGCTCCAGTATCTGGTATCGCAATGGGATTGGTTGCTGATGATGGTAAATTTGCTGTATTGTCTGATATCTTAGGAGATGAAGATCACTTAGGAGATATGGACTTTAAAGTAACTGGTACATCTAAAGGTATCACTGCTTGTCAAATGGATATTAAAGTAGATGGTTTACCATACGAAGTATTGATCCAAGCATTGGAGCAAGCGAAAGGTGGACGTTTACATATCTTAAATAAAATCATTGAAACGATTGCGAAACCAAATCCAGATTTCAAACCACAAACTCCTCGTATTGAAGCGTTCAACGTTCCTAACGAGATGATTGGTGCGATCATCGGGCCTGGTGGAAAAATCATTCAAGCAATGCAAAAAGAAACAAATACGACAATCACTATCGAGGAATTGCCAACAGGTGAAGGTCGCGTTCAAATTATGTCAAACAATGGTGATGACATGAATGAAGCTACTCGTCGTATTAAACAAATTGCATTCCCTCCAATGGTTGAAGAAGGAGCTGAATACGAAGGAAAAGTGAAATCAGTAAAAGATTTCGGTTGTTTCGTTGAAATTCTTCCTGGAACAGACGGATTAATCCATATTTCAGAATTCTCTTGGGAGAAAGTTGCGAAAATGGAAGACGTATGTAAAGAAGGAGATTTATTGAAATTTAAAGTTGTTGGAAAAGATCCAAAAACGAAAAAATGGAAATTATCTCGTAAAGTTCTTTTACCAAGACCAGAGAAAAAAGAAGAGGCAACTCAAGCATAAGTAAAAATTAATTCATTTGAGATTGTTGGCTGAAAAAGTCAACAATCTTTTTAAAATACAAATTATGGCTAGTAGAAAAGATTTGAAAAGAAACCTAAACAATATGGTTTTCGATATCGTTGAAGAGTGTTTCACAATTCAATTAATGGATGAATCAAAATTTGCTGTTGCAGATGAGATGATTGATAAAGCTGCAAATTTTCAAGAAGCAATGTTGACAAAAATCAATGGAGCGAAAACGAAAGCTGATTTCAGACCAATTTGTGAAGAAATTGAAAACACAGCAATTGAATTCATTACTAAATTGAATGCGTTGTAATTAATTCAACAATTCAAACAAAATAAATTATTTTTAAAGCGGGTATTGTTGCCCGCTTTTTTTATTTCAGAAAATGGTACTTGACAAAAAGAAGATTTTAATCGCAATTGGTTTAATAGGCTTTCTTTCAATTCTAATAGCTACTGGTGCGAAAGATACACTTTGGAATGCAGTTGCTTTGGGAGGTTTGATGATTTATTTTTGGGTATTTGAAGTGATTCCAATTTATATCACTGCACTTTTTCCGTTGATTCTTGCAATACCTTTGGGCGTTTTAGATAAAGGTGAATTAGCAAAAGCATACGGAGACTCAAATGTGTATTTGTTTTTTGGTGGTTTCATTTTAGCTTTAGGTTTAGAAAAATGGAATGTACACGAACAAGTAGCGCGTGGAATCATTGGATTTGTTGGTGATTCCAAACCACGAATCTTATTTGGATTTTTAATAAGTACGGGATTGTTGAGTATGTGGATTTCGAACACAGCAACGGCTTTAATGATGATGCCAATGGCAATGGCTATTATTCACGCACTTCCAGAAAAAGATCGAAAAGGTAAATTTGCTATTTTCTTATTGTTGTCTGTAGCATATGCTGCAAGTATTGGTGGAGTAGGGACCTTGATTGGATCACCTCCAAATACACAAATGGCAAGTATCCTTGAAAATACGTTTCATGTGAAAGTGGACTTTTTTCAATGGATGAAAATTGGAATGCCCATCAGTATTTTAATGTTGTTAGGAACGTTTTTGTTTTTCTATTTGTCAATGGGCAAAGAACGAAAAGAAAGTCATGCCGAATTCGAGATTCATAAAACACCTTGGACGAAGGATCAATTAATAGTTGTTGGAATTTTTTTAATTGTCGTATTGCTGTGGTCTTTTAAAGATTTGATTATTCCATCTATCGGTTTTGAATATGGCGATGAAAATGTAGCCTTACTTGGGGGGATTTTAATGTTTTTAATACCAAGTACTGAGACAAAGAAACCTTTGCTTCATTGGAAAGATACAGAAAAACTACCATGGGGAATATTGATTTTGTTTGGAGGAGGCTTAGCGCTCGCAAAATTAATGGAGAAAAACGGGGTTATTAAAGAACTTTCAGTTGCTTTTAGTTCAATGCATGACTATTCTTTTTATGCCATCTTAATAACTGTGATTATTGTTGCGGTATTTGCTTCGGAGGTTTTATCCAATTTGGCAATGGTAAGTATTTTTGTTCCATTGGTTGCAGGCTTTGCAATCGATCATGGTTTACCAATAGAGCAATTAGCGATTCCTTTAACTCTTGGTGCAAGTTTGGCCTTTATGTTACCTGTTGGTACTCCACCGAATGCCATTGTATTTTCATCAGGAATGCTGCATGTAAAACAAATGGTAAAGTATGGTTTTGTTCTAAATATGATTGGCATTGGTTTAATCTTTCTTTGCTCACTACTTTTTCTATAAGAAGTTAATAAGACAAAAAAAAGGCTGTTCAAATTGAACAGCCTTTTCATTTATAAAGAATTGTAATTCTTAGTTTTTAACGACAACCTTACGATTTGATTCAACAGAACTATTCGATAAACTTACATTGTAAATTCCAGAAGCAACTTTACCAAGTTGAACTTGTTTTACAAATGTTCCGTTTTGATTTTCAATTAGAGCATCATAAACTAATTTACCTGCTTCATCATATACTTTTAACGTATATTTTTCTGTAACTGAAGCGTTGAAAGAAACGTTAAAGTCACCATTTGATGGGTTAGGGTAGATTGATAATGCATAAACATTTAACTCTTCAATTCCTAATCCACTGATAGTCGTTCCTGCAGAAGCTGCTGAAGTACATCCACCTGTTGTAACTTTAACAGTATAAACGCCATTCGCAGTTGGTGTGTAAGTTTGACTTGTTGCACCAGGAATCAACGTTCCATTCAAATACCACTGATTTCCAGTAGCTGAACTTGAAGATAATGTTCCACCAGTATTCGTGATTGTAGGAGTTGCTGGCGTTGCATTAACAGTTACAGTAACAGTATTCGACGTTGCAGTAGTTGGAGAAACACATGCAGCATTAGAAGTTAAAATACATGTAACATTCGCTCCATTTGTCAAAGATGTTGTTGAATAGCTAGCAGCATTTGAACCAACATTTGATCCATTCACTTGCCATTGGTAACTTGGTGTAGTACCGCCATTCGTTGGTGTTGCACTAAATGTTGCATTTGCACCTGAACAAATTGAAGTAGATCCAGAAACAGAAATAGAAGGAGCGACAATAGGATTTACTGTTGTTGTGACTGTATTTGACGTCGCTGGATTATTTGTCGCACCCGCCATATTAGAAGTCATGATACAAGAAACTGTTTGTCCAGTTGTTAATGATGACGTAGTGTAAGTAGCGCTGTTTGTTCCAACATTTGCTCCATTCACTTGCCATTGATAACTTGGAGTTGAACCACCATTTGTTGGAGTTGCAGTAAATGTAACAGACGTTCCTGTACAAATTGAATTATCTGAATCTGTAGATGTAATTGAAACGTTTGCAGCTGTTGGAGAAGCAATAGTGAATGAATAAACACGAGTCGCTTTCGGTTGACTTGCCGTTCCAGAACAATACTCACCTGTATGCCAAAATGTAGTTCCGTCCGGATCCAACGTAGTTGCTGCGTAATCACCAAAACGGTTTCCACCATACCAACTCGTACCTTGAGCAACTGTTCCTGCTGCTGCAACAGTTTCTGCAACCGTCATTGTGTTCAATGGATCAGAAGCTAAACGACCTGTATAGCATAGTGATGGATAGATTGTACTTGATCCAGATTTTGCGTAACATAAACCTATGTTACCACCATCGTCCATTGCAATAGCACCCATCCAACGATAATATGTGTCTGGAGCATAAATTTGCTGTTGATAAACGGTCCATGCACTTGTAGTTTGATCTTGACGAAGTTCAGCCCACATAATACTTCTTTGAGTGGTACTAATTTTAACTGGCCATGATAATACAACTGAATTATATCCTGACCATTTTCTGAATTGTGCACGGTACATTAAAACACCACCAATTCCATCAAGTTTTTGAGTTGTACCTGGCTGAGCAATATCATTCCAACTTGCATTATAAGAAGCGTCAAATGCACTTGTTGCTACTGCTGTAACAAATGAAATTGTAGCGGTTGGTGTAGCAGGAACCCAGTTAACAGCCATTTGATAAATTTGAATTCCATCAATTGGACCACCAGGCCAAGCATTATCTGAATAAGACATAATTGGACAAGGCGTTCCAGCAGACGGTAAACCACCGTTACCATCAGCATCACAAGCTAAAGGACAAAAGAATCCGTTACCGTCTGGTGGATTGTAAGATGCGAAAACTGAACGAGCAGAGGCATTACCAGCTAACATCGCTGTTCTTTCAAAAGCAAATACTTTTTGAGATGATTGATTGGATGTCATATAATAACCATCTTGCCAAATTGAAAATTTCAAATAGTCAGGGAAAGCAGATGACGCATATGTATAACAATACCATGAACCAAGTGGGTCATTTGTTGCAGAAACGGCAATGTAGATTTTGTTTCCTGTTACACCAAATTGTGCCAAAAACCAACGGTCAGCAAAGCGGTCATACATTACAATTGGATCTCCATCATTCGCAGTTAAATCAGGATTCCATAATGTTCCCATTGTGAAACTTGAAACTGTAGCACCAGTTGTTTTGTTGATAATACGACAAGTTGTTGCATTCGTAGATTGAATGTAATAATTTGTTCCTGCAGCACCTGTTGGATCATGTGGTGCCATGTTCAAGGCTAAACCTGGCACGTTAATTTTTTGAGAAGGACCAGGACGAGTTCCATTCTCTCTTTGAATTAAAGATGGATCGGTACCATAAGCAGCACCATCTTTTTCCTCAGAAAAAATGAATTTTTGAGGCTCACGATTCTTACGATCTTTGGATTCCAAATCTTTCAGACGCATCTTTTGAGCTTTCTTTTCAATTTTTCTCAAGTTCACCTTTTCTTCCTCAATTAATTGACTTAATGGTTTGGAAACAGAAAAACTCTCACAATAAATGACACCAGTCTCACTTGCTTTTTGAGCTAAAGAATGTCCGGCTGATAGCGTTAAGGAGCATGTTAATAAAAATAATAATTTTCTCATAGTTTGATTTTTGAGTTTAAGCTTTGCTAAAATAATACATTTTAAGTTTCTTGTCAATAGAAACAATTAGAAATATTAACATTTGTACGATAACTATTGTTTATTTTTGAAAAAAAATCTCAAAAATGAAAGTGCTTCTTTCTCCTGCAAAATCAATCGATACAAGCTCAATCCCTGATGTAAAGGACTCATCGGTTTCTTCTTTTTTAAAGGAAAGTGAACAACTTGTAAATAAATTGAAAAAATTTTCAGTGAAAAAATTGGAATCAACAATGCATATTTCTCGCGATTTAGCGGAATTGAATGTTGAACGTTTTTCAAATTGGACATTGCCGTTGGAAAGAACTGAAACGATTGTTCCGGCAGCGTTCGCTTTCAATGGAGAAGTCTATCGAGGATTGGATATTCAATCCCTTTCGGATGAGGAATTAGCAAAGGCTCAATCCATGATTCGTATTTTATCGGGAATGTATGGAATTCTAAAACCACTCGATCTAATGTATCCGTATCGTTTGGAAATGGGGACGAAGTGGCAAATCACACCGAAACAAAAGAATCTGTATCAATTTTGGGGATTAAAACTTTCGAAATTCCTAAATGCTGAGATGGAAAAGGATGATGTTCTTGTAAATCTTGCTTCTTCTGAATATTTTAAAGCGATTGACAAAAAAACAATAAAAGCCAAAGTGATTACACCTGTTTTTAAGGAATTTAAGAATGGTGAGTACAAGATTGTCATGATGTATGCAAAACATGCACGAGGCGCAATGGCACGCTACATTGTACAAAATGTGATTACGAAAGCGGATGATCTTAAATTGTATACTGTTGATGGATATTCATTTGATGTGAATCAATCAACTGAGGAAGAATGGGTGTTTACGCGATAAATTAAAAATTCACCTCTGGACTTTTCTCCAAAACGTCCCACGTATGATCGGCTAAAAGACGAACTGTAGCAATGAAGGTGAAATTGTTTTTCGAACGACCCCATTGATTTGGAGCAATTAAAGACAATAAATAATCTCCATTTTCTTTAGTGTATAAATGATATACGTGATTAATCAACGGTTCGAAACGCATTTCAGCCATGTAGATAAATTCTGAAATAGATTTACGATCATTTAATTTTTTTGCTTGTTCAGCTAATAATTGCATTTGTTCGTAAATCTGACCCAATTGCATATCGGTTTGATGTTCCATTGCCGAAAGTGCACGCCCTTTGATTTTTCCTTTGTCTTCAGGTTTTACCAATGCACTACCTGCGTGATGCGGATATTCCAAAGAAT
>JBDKHH010000038.1:0-5623 GCA_039797785.1 Bacteroidota bacterium
TTGCGTCTGCTGATGCTGTTGATTGAGCGTAAGTGTTAGAGAATCCGATTACCACTACTGCTGCTGCTAAAATTGTACTTAACTTTTTCATAATTCTAATTTTTAAATTGTTTTTAAATAATTTGTTTTTTAAATGTTTAATGTTGCTAGTGAACTTTCAAACGAAATGCCAAAGCGTGCCAAGAAAACGTGAACACGAGTAAAATCAATGGTTTTAGCGGTGTGCCAAAAAATAGCATCGAAACAAAACTCTTCGAAAACGAAGGAATGGTATTCGGAAGCGAGGAGAGAATTGATGATTGATGATTGAAGAATTCCTGTCCGCCGCGGCGGAGTGATTATCCGATACAGCAGTTATGGATTTAAGTTATTGGCGAATTAGATTCGTTACTCATTATGTTCCATTACCTTTTGCTTATCGGTTAACTTATCCCATTTTGTTTCACGATCGTTCAGGAATAAAAATTTCAGTATAGCAATTAAAAAACTATAATTTATCTTCATGAACATCACGAAAAGTCGACGTAAAGGATGAATGCTGACAACAATAATTCCAACACCCAATAAGATCCATACGATTTCGAAGCAGCCTTGTCGAAAGATGAAATAGATCAATGGAATTATACTACCCAAAATAATAAAAGGAAGGAACAATTTTAAATAGCGATAAATAAAGAATCTTAAGAAAGTCCCGAATGATAATTGTTTAATCTCCCTCCAATAACGAACTAGAAAAATTAACATTCCTCGTGTCAATCGTTCTAATCTGTTTTTCGTGTAGTATTGATAAAGTGAAACATCAATTATGGTTACCTCTTTGCTTTGAATAAGCCGTTTACCTTGGGTAAGCGTTGATACAACTGCATATAAATCATCAAATAAAATATTTGATGGAAAATCACGAAACAAACTTTTTCGTTGTGCATATAAGGCTCCATGAATGTTTAAGCTGGAACCAGAAACACTATCAAATAAACAAACCTTGTTCAACCACTTTCGAATTATTGAAGAACTTCCTTTCTCATTCTTATCGAGAATAGTAGAGTTAACCGTTCCAATTGTTGGATCATTGAAATACGAAACTAGTTTCTTAACCGCACCGAAGCTTATTATTTGTCTGCAATCACTAAAAATCAGAAGTTCGTTTTTAGCCAATTTCACAGCCATATTCAACGCTTCCGTTTTTGGAATGTTTTGGTCTAAAATTACAGCAGTAAAACCACTGACATGCTCAAAATCCATCAATATTGCATTTGTTTCATCACTAGAACCTGGTGAAACAACTATTAACTCTGAACCTTCAATCCATTCCTCTTTCGATAAGAAATAAGCTATTTTTTTACGGATATATTTACCTTCATTGTATGCTGATATTAAAATACTCACCGGTTGCACAAAATCTTCAGATTGTTGTATTTGTTTAGGAAAATACTTCGCTCGAAAATAGGCTATCAGTGGATAGACCATGATGAGTAAAAGTAAAAAACCAGATACCATCAAAACAATAAACATCACTTTATCCATTGGATGTTACTTTATTAGAATTGTTTAAGACACGCGGTACAAACATCTTTTTTGCCAGTCGTTTCAAATAGAACGAAAGATTCATGCGTATCGTTGATTTTCCTCTCAACAACAGCAACGTTTCAAACTGTTTCACAGATAAATCATTCGTTATATTCCAACGATAAAGCACCTTGTCTATATCAGTCATTTTATTGAAGGTGCGACCTGTCGAATAAAAAGTTGAATACCCAACAGATTTTGAACAGCTTAAAAGATTGTTAGAAAACCGTCCAAATGGCGCAGCGAAATGTTTGATTTCAACGTTCAGTTTTTGCTCTAATATCGCTTTCGAATCTCTCAACTCCTTTTTACTTTCCTGATTTGAAAGCTTGGTCAAAGGTTTATGGGACAATCCATGTGAGCCAATTTCAAAACCTTTAGTTGAAATGATTTGAAGTTGCTGCCATGTCATATAGTTTTCATAGCCTACATTTTCTACAATTGGAAAAAATGTGGCTGGAAAATTATAGTGTTCTAAAAGAGACAGCGCAACGAAATAATCCGATTCATTTCCATCATCAAAAGTAAGAGCTATTGAAAAATCATCCTTAATTGGTAAATTATGAATTTGATTAAGTCCAATTACAGGAATGCCTAAGTGCTTAATTACATTTAACTGTTCTTCGAAAGTCTTTTGGTGGATTGCGTATTTTGATTCCAAAACGGAATCACGAGAAATCTTGTGATAATTTAAGATTAAAACTTTGTGCATTTGGTCAATTGTAACAATGACGAAGCTACAATTTTAAAAGCAAATGACAAGGGAAAAATCTCAATCCTCCCTCAACCGCAAGTCAAACTCCTCCAACACAGCTTTCAATTTTGGAAGAGAACTTTTGCCCATTCCATGCATTTGAAGTAATTCTTTTTCACTAAGAGCGGCCAAGCGTTCGAGCGTGGTAATTCCATTGTTTTCCAATGCGCGACGAGCTGGAGCACTCAATACTGACATAAAATGATCGTACGGTTTTCGTTCGTTTTCACAAATCGGGCACGATAAACAATCTGATTTTTTAGTAAACTGATGACCTTTATCACAGGTTCTTAACGTTCCTTCTCGTTGCATAGAATTTCATAAATTACACCTTCCTCACCATCAAAATCAAACTCTTTCAGAAAAGTTAAACCTAATTTTTCCAGAACTTTGACTGAAGCGATATTGTCAACCATTGCGCGACCAACAATCCGTTTAATTCCAAATTTATCAAAACCAAGTTGGATGCATTTCTTTGCAGATTCAGTGGCAAAACCTTGGTTCCATACTGCTTTTAAAAAGCGAAAACCAATATCCACCTCATCAGTTGTTGCAGAATATTTCAATCCGCACCATCCAATAAAATTACCTGTCGATTTTTGAATGACCGCCCAGCGTCCAAATCCGTGCAAAGCATATTGATTGTAGTTCTCAAGAAAAATACGAACATCTTCCAAAGAACCAAACACTTTATCACCCGTGAATTTAATCACTTCGGGATCATTGTTTAATTCGAACATGGATGCCGCATCTTCAATAGAAAATTCACGCAAATACAAGCGGTCGGTTTCAAAATGAACTGTATTTTTCAGCTTTCAGGAATTTAGAATTTAAGGCGAAGCTATTAAATTCTATCGAATAGTTCAAGATTCTAAAATTCGCGAAGATAAGATAGTTCGTCTTTTAGTATAATTGAATAAAATTTTAGGCTAAAAAATGGCTTACATAAAACTTATAAAACCATAGAGCATTGCTAGTTGAATGACAAATAAAACCATTCCAAATCCTAAACCTCTTCTTCCTGAATTGATTAATTTCTGGAAACTAACTTTCATTCCAATAGCGCCCATGGCAATTGTAAGAATGATTTTACCAATCGTTTCCATTGTCTCTAAAAAGCTTTCGGGAAAGGTGACAAACGTTCCGAGAATGGTGATTAGAATAAACCCAATCAAATACCACGGCAATTTAAAGTGATCTTTCCAAGAAGCAGCCGTTTTTCGGTTGATCAAGAAATTGATGAAGATTAATCCTGGTGTCAACAAAGCAACACGTGCTAATTTAATTGTGATTGCCGCCTCACCTGCTTCTGGTCCAACAGTGAATCCAGCACCTGCAACATTTCCAACTGAATGAAGTGATCCTCCAATCATCAAGCCCATGTCATTTGCATCCATTCCTGTGCGCAATAAAATCATTGGCAAGAAGATCATTCCCAAAGTTCCATACAAATTGACAACAGCCATTGAAACGGCTACATCTTCTTTGTCTTTAGTCACTGATGGAGCTAAAGCCGCAATTGCTGAAGAGCCGCAAATCGCCGTTCCAAATCCGATTAACCATCCTGATGAACCGGGACAATTGAATTTCTTTGCTAAAAATACGGTTAGAATAAGAAGTGTAAAAAGTACAACCGCAACAGCAATAAAACTGCCGCTACCTAACTTCGCAATATTGGTGTAATTAATGTCAAAGGCTAAAAATAAAATAGAAAGTTCCAACAACTTTCCACTTGTGTAGGAGATTCCTGAACTAAATGCTTCGGGTACTTTCCATACATTTCCCAGTGTGATACCAATAATCAACGCAATCATTACACTATTGATTGCACTTGGGGTGTAATTAGCCAAAAAAAGGGAAATTATCCCAATGACCGAAGCCAAGACAATTCCCCTTCCCTCTCTATTAAAAAACGATTTCATTATGGTTTCACAACGTTTCCTGTCCAACCAGTGATTCCTCCTTCAAGGTTATACACTTTTTTGAATCCATTGTCAATCATGTATTGAGATGCAGATGCACTGCGACCACCACTACGACAATAAATTACATACGCTTTTGATTTGTCTAATTTCGCGATTTCAGTTCCAAAGTTGCTTGATTTAAAATCAATCATCATATCACATCCTTCGATTACTCCTTCTGCAGTTTCCATTGGTGTACGAACATCGATTACAATTGCTTCTTGTTCATTCACCGTTTTTTGGAAATTTCCTGCTGTAATGTTTGTGTACGAACCTCCTGTTTGTGCGCTTTCTGCAGTTGCAGATTCTCCGTTTGCCTCAGTACTCGATGCACAACTTACCGTTGCGAAAACTCCTGCTGCTGCTAAAATTGAAAATAAAATTGTCTTCATAGTTAAATTTTGAAATGTTTGACAAACCTACACAATCCGTCTTCCTTCAGTTGTAACAATAGTTACAATCTTGAACAAGATAAAACAAATTCTTGATTTGCCAGATGAATTAAATTGATTTACGTTCTGTTATTTTGTTAAAATCACCTTTTCGATTCTACTGAATTTTCCATCGTAGACAAAATTGAACATATACGTTCCTTTCGATAAATGTGCTTCTTGGCAATTTAACTTGAACACTGTGCCATTTGAAGGAGACATTTCTTTATCATACACGATTTTCCCATCGACACTTGTCACAAATAAATGAACCAAACCAGCTTGTGGCAAGGCTAATTCAATTGTTAAATCACCGTCAGTTGGATTCGGATGAATTGCAACATTGAACGGATTATTTCCATCAATCGCCTGAATAGCTGCATGATCATTTCGTTTCAACCAAACTTCATATATTCCATTGCTCGCAGATGTTGATACAGTATTATTTGCCGTGAACGGATTCAAGTTTGTAGTCGCAATACCTCCAACTACGTAACCAATCATGACAGAATCCGCTGTAATTTGATCGAGTAAGATGACACCTGTTGGAGACATTGGAAGTGATAAATTATGAATAAACTCAGCACTTGCTCCAATCAATCCGGGCATTTCATTTGGAAAAACAACTTCTAATAAATTTCCACTTGCATCGCGCGAAACACGACTTATGGTTTTTACAAAAGGAACGGCATTGTCTTGTACCAAAGCACCATTCGAATAATAGTATTGACTCATTCCTCCGAAAAACAATGAATGCATTGCGTTTGATGTACCATCATAAACTCCGACGATTGGAGAATGATAGTTACTTAAATACTGATTAAAAGCAGTTTGAGGCGTATAACCATTTGCTGTAATATCTACTGGATATAAAAATGGTGCATCAACTCCAATTTGAAAAACGCCTG
>JBDKHH010000039.1:0-10147 GCA_039797785.1 Bacteroidota bacterium
ATGAATCATTACCAACTTCTAAGAAATTATCACCATCTGTAAATTCAAAGTATGATGTTGCAATTTCACCACCATTTGAAGATGTATTTTGGAATTCAAAATATCCAGGTATACAATCTTCAGTTTTATTTGGTAAAATACTTGGAACAATTGGAGTAGGGAAAGTGATCACAGTACAAGAATCGTCAATTGGAGACCCACAAGCTTCTGATAACTCTACACAATACTGTGTATTCGTTGTTGTTGGATCAACAGTGATTGTAGTACCTGTTCCAATAATAAGTCCATTTTGAATCCAAGTATAAGTTTTTGCAGTTGAACCTCCAGTTCCAGTAACACTCAATAAAATATCATCCTCTGGACATATTTGAGTTGGAGGAGTCAATGTTGTAATTGAAAGTGGTGTTGGTTCTGAAATCGTTGTGCTTGCTGTTACAACACATCCTAAATTGTCAGTTACAGTTACAGTGTGCGTACCTGCGTATAAATCATTCGCAATGTTTGCAGTTGACGTTGAATTGTCCCAACTGTATGAATAAATTGGCGTTCCTTGGGTAACAGTAACTTCTACAATTCCATCATTATCAGAATTACATGTAGCGTCTACTTGATTTGTAATTGTTGCAATCATTCCAGGGATTTCTGTTACAGTTACATTGACAGTTCCTGTACAACCTACAGAAGAAGTTACAGTACATGTGTAGCTACCTGCGCTTAAACCAGTTGCAGTTGCAGTTGTTTGAGCTAAAGGATCATTCCATAAGTAAGTTACTGTTCCAAGAGCAGGAGTCATCGTTGCCGTTGCTGATCCGTCTGAACCACCTGGACAAGAAACCAACGTTGTTGTACCTGTAAATGCAGCTGGTGTATTTCCAACAATTACTGTTGCAGAAGAAGGACAACCATTTGCATCTGTCATCAATACAGTGTAAGTTCCACCAGGAACATTCGTTACTGTTTGAGTTGTTGCACCAAGCGTTGGCCAGTTAAAATTGAAAGGAGCTGTTCCGTTTCCTGGATTCGCTGTTACTGTTCCAATTCCTGTACTACAAATATCTGGAGTTGACGTTGCACTTACTGTTGAATTTACACGTGTAATCCACGTTGTATCGTTTGTAATAGAACCAATACTTGTACCACATGCAGAACCTGTTATGAAATAACCAGTTGTTCCTGGAGGCACAGAAGCCACATTTAATACACCATTGTTGTATGGGAAAGTTTGTCCTAATGTATTTTGCCATAACATGTTTGTACCAGGTGATGAAGCTAAAATATACGGAATAGTTGAAACAGTATAATTGGATGTGTTTGAAGCAGATGTTGGTGTGAAACGCTTACCATCTTGATTGGCTGACCATTGTGTATTGTTTCTACCTGGAGTAGTAACAGCAGCCGAACCTGATGCGTTTTCATTCCCTTGAATTGCTAAACCTCCATTCCATGCTGTACATGGCGGTTTGTTACCAATATGAAATTCTACTTTGTTTGATGTTTCATATAACATAATCGAAAGATACGTACATGAACCACAAGAGAACATTGGGATTTCTTTGTAAAGAACAACAAAAACGCGGTTTGGAGCTGTACCAACCGTTTGGTATTGAATTGTTCCTCCTAAACCAGGATTCATATCTTGATAACAACCCATTGCTGAGGTTTTTGCGTCAAAAAATGTTGCGTTTGGTAATGCACCAACACCTCCTAAAGACCAAGCACAATAACCACCTGCTTTCGATAAATCAAATGATACTAGACCATTAGATCCGATTACACAATTGTTATAAGTGGTACCGTAAAAACTGAATGGAAAACCAATCGGAACTGAACCTGACCAAACGTCATCCCACAAGTTAACGCTGTTAGGAGCACTTAAGTTAATACCTGCAGCACCTTGACTACCCGAACCTCCACAATTTGTAATAACAACTTGCTGTCCTTGACAAACCGTTGCGTCTTGACCGAGACAAAGGTTTACCGGAGGCAAAGCTTGGTTGTATCCAAAATATGAAATTAATGTGAAAGTGATAATCGAAAATATGTTTTTCATCTCAAGTAATGTAATTGTTATGTGGTTTAGACGCACAAATTTACTTAAAGTTGCTTTATGGATTAAGAGAATGTTGCTTTTAATTTGTCAAAGTTATCTATTCATGAATATTTCGCGAGAACCAATGAATATTAAATAGTTTTCAACGATTTAATAGATAACTTTTCATTTTTTGATAATTGGTTTAAAAAATATTTACATTTGCCTCGTTATTTTAAAACCAGATAAATAATGTCAAACAAATATCAAGCAGAAATTGATGCTTTCATGGAACGTGTGAAAGCAACAAATGGTCACGAAAAAGAGTTTATTCAAGCAGTTCATGAAGTAGCTGAAGCAGTTATTCCTGTTATTGAAGAAACACCAAAGTACAAAGCGGCTAAGATTTTAGATCGTATTGTTGAGCCAGAAAGAACAATTATTTTCCGTGTTCCATGGTTGGATGACAAAGGAGAAATTCAAGTAAATAGAGGTTACCGTGTTGAGTTTAACTCTGCAATCGGACCATACAAAGGTGGTTTACGTTTCCACCCATCTGTGAACTTGTCAATTTTGAAATTCCTAGGATTCGAGCAAATCTTCAAAAACTCTTTAACTACATTGCCTATGGGTGGTGGTAAAGGTGGTTCTGATTTCGATCCAAAAGGAAAATCAGATAACGAAGTAATGAAATTCTGTCAATCATTTATGACTGAGCTTTCTCGTCATATTGGTGCTGATACTGATGTACCTGCTGGTGATATCGGTGTTGGTGGACGTGAAATTGGTTACATGTTCGGTCAATACAAAAGAATTCGTAATGAATTTACAGGTGTATTAACTGGTAAAGCACGTAACTGGGGTGGATCGTTGATTCGTCCAGAAGCGACAGGATACGGAACTGTATATTTCGCGAAAGAAATGTTAGCTACTAAAAATGATTCTTTCAACGGTAAAGTTGTTGCGGTTTCTGGTTCTGGAAACGTTGCACAATACGCTTGTGAGAAAGCAACTCAATTAGGTGCTAAAGTTGTTACATTATCAGATTCATCTGGTTACATCTACGATGCTGATGGAATCAACGCTGAGAAATTAGCTTTCGTTATGGAATTGAAAAATGTAAAAAGAGGTCGTATCGAAGAATACGTTGCTAAATATCCATCTGCGAAATTCGTTGCAGGAAAACGTCCATGGGAAGTAAAAGTTGATATTGCTTTACCTTGTGCTACTCAAAACGAATTGAACGGTGACGAAGCGAAAGTATTGATTTCAAACGGTGTTATCTGTGTTGCTGAAGGTGCTAACATGCCTTCAACTCCAGAAGCAATCGCTGAATTTGATGCAGCAAGAGTATTGTTCTCACCTGGAAAAGCGTCTAACGCTGGTGGTGTTGCAACTTCAGGTCTTGAAATGTCTCAAAACTCATTACGTCTTTCTTGGCCAGCTGAAGAAGTTGATCAACGTTTACACGGTATCATGGTTTCAATCCACGAAGCTTGTGTTAAATACGGTAAAAGAGAAGATGGAACAATCGATTACGTTAAAGGAGCAAACATTGCTGGTTTCGTAAAAGTTGCTGATTCTATGATTGACCAAGGTTTGGTTTAATCAATTACATTATACTTGAAAAGGCTGGTTCTTCTGAATCAGCCTTTTTTCATTTAAAGAAATTCACCTTTTTGCCTTTTTCTGCCACAAATTCGATTAATTTTGCAAATTCAATTGCAATTACACAACAAATGGAAGTATTAGAAAAACGATACATCGACTTTAACCGCGAAGGATTTGATGACCAAGAATTATTGACGATCTATAAAACAATCCTTAAACCTCGAATGATTGAGGAAAAAATGTTGATTTTATTGCGTCAAGGGAAAATTACAAAATGGTTTTCTGGTTGGGGACAAGAAGGTATTTCCGTAGGTTGTGCGTATGCAATGAATCAAGATGAATACATTCTTCCAATGCACCGTAATCTTGGGATTTTCACAACACGCGGAATTCCATTAGAACGCTTATTTGCTCAGTTTCAAGGAAAACTTTCTGGTTTCACAAAAGGACGTGATCGTTCTTTCCATTTTGGAACACAAGAATATAAGGTTGTTGGTATGATTTCTCACCTTGGACCTCAATTGGGAATTGCTGATGGAATTGCATTGGCTGCCAAATTGAAAAAAGAGAAAAAATCTACAATTGTTTTTACAGGTGATGGCGGAGCTTCAGAAGGTGATTTTCATGAATCATTGAATGTTGCCTCAGTTTGGGATTTACCAGTGATTTTTGCAATTGAAAATAACTGTTGGGGACTTTCAACGCCGTCTTCTGAGCAATTCCGTTGTAAACAATTCATCGATAAAGGAATTGGTTATGGAATGGAAGCTGTTCAAGTTAATGGAAACAACATTCTTGAAGTAATTAATGCTGTTCGTAAAATCAATGAAGAAATTCGTGAAAATCCAAAACCATATATCTTGGAATTGATGACGTTCAGAATGCGTGGTCACGAAGAAGCATCAGGAACAAAATACTATCCAGAAGGTTTGCAAGACGAATGGTCAAAACAAGATCCAGTTTCTAATTTCGAATTGTATTTGAAAGAAATTGGTGTTTTGACAGAGGAGCAAGAAGCAGTATTTAAAAAAGAAATTAAAGAAGAAATTCAAACTGGATTTGATACAGCTCACGCTGAACCTGCAATTACAGCTTCATTAGAAACTGAATTAGAAGATGTTTATGCACCTTTTTCGCAAGAAGTAATTGAAGGGAAAGGAAATACAACTGAAAAACGTTTCATTGATGCAATTCAAGATGGTTTGCGAGAATCAATGGAGAAATACCCAGAATTGGTGATCATGGGACAAGACATCGCTGAATATGGTGGTGCGTTCAAAGTGACAGAAGGATTTGTTGATCAGTTCGGAAAAGAGCGCGTTCGAAATACACCAATTTGCGAAAGTGCAATTGTTGGAGCTGGTTTAGGATTATCTATCGCTGGTATGAAAGCAGTTGTGGAGATGCAATTCGCAGATTTCGTAACGTGTGGATTCAATCAAATCGTAAATAATTTAGCAAAAATGCATTGGCGTTGGTCGCAAAATGCTGACGTTGTTGTTCGTATGCCTACAGGTGCAGGAACAGCTGCTGGACCTTTCCATTCGCAAAGTAATGAAGCATGGTTTGTGCATACTCCAGGATTAAAAATTCTTTATCCATCAACTGTTTATGATGCAAAAGGAATGATGAATGCTGCGATTGAAGATCCAAATCCTGTCATGATTTTCGAGCACAAATACTTGTATAGAAGTTTGAAAGAAGAAATTCCAAACGACTATTACACTGTTGAAATCGGAAAAGCACGAACAGCGAAAGAAGGAACAGATATCACAATTATTACATACGGATTAGGTGTTCATTGGGCAATGGAAGCGATTGAAGCAATGCCAAATGTGTCTGCTGAAATCGTAGATTTAAGAACATTATTACCATTGGACAATGAAGCAATTTTCGCTGCTGCACGTAAAACTGGAAAAGTGATTGTGCTTCATGAAGATTGCATGACAGGTGGAATTGGTGGAGAATTAGTTGCTTTGATCACTGAAAATTGTTTCACTGATTTGGATGCACCAGTTAAACGTGTTGCTTCTTTGGATACACCAGTACCTTTTGCGGTTCCATTGGAAAGTCAATTTTTACCGAAACAACGCTTGGTTGAGGCAATCAATCAACTGTTAGAATATTAATACAATCGTTAAAAGAATCCGATTCATTTGAGTCGGATTTTTTTTCCAATCATTCCTCGAGAAGAAGAAAATACCATGGAAGAATTTACATTTAGAGATCTTAATTTGAATAAACCTTTGCTAAATGCATTGGATGATCTGGGATATACAACACCAACAACCATTCAAGGAAAAGCTTTTTCAGTTGTTATGTCAGGAAAAGACATGATTGGAATTGCGCAAACAGGTACAGGAAAGACCTTAGCGTATTTGTTGCCTGCTCTGAGACAATGGAATTTTTCGAAAGACCGTTTACCTCAAATTTTAATCATTGTTCCAACCCGCGAATTGGTTGCTCAAATTGTGGAAACAGTTGAACAATTAACAACGTATATGACTTTAACGGTTGTTGGCGTTTATGGTGGAACAAATATTCGTACACAAGCGGATCAAATCAACATGGGCTTGGATGTGCTTGTAGCAACTCCTGGACGTTTGTTGGATTTAGCGTTGCGCGGTGATTTAGTGTTAAAAGGAATCAAACGATTGATTGTCGATGAAGTTGATGAGATGTTTGACCTTGGATTCAAGCACCAATTGTTAAACGTTCTTGATTTATTACCTGAAAAGAAACAAAGTTTGTTCTTCTCTGCGACAATGAATGAGCAAGTGGAAGAATTAATCGATGAATATTTCGTGAATCCAGTGAAGGTTGAGGCTGCTCCAGCAGGAACGCCTTTGGAAAACATTCATTTGACAGCGTATTCAGTGCCAAACTTCAATACTAAATTGAATTTGTTGGAAGATTTACTTGCAACGAAATCAGAAATGGAAAAAGTGTTGGTCTTTGTTTCGAGTAAAACGTTTGCAATGACTGTTTACGAACGATTATTACCAAACTTTGAAGAGCGTTTAGGCGTAATTCATTCAAATAAATCTCAGAACAATCGTTTCGAAACAGTAAATGCTTTCCAATCGGGTGAAATCTCAATTTTGATCGCAACAGATTTGATTTCACGTGGTATCGATATTACTGGCGTAACTCACGTAGTAAATTTCGATGCTCCGGATGATTTTGAGAACTTTATTCACCGTGTTGGTCGAACTGGTCGTGCTGATCGAAAAGGGGAGGCAATCAGCTTCTTTTCACCGTTTGAATCAACAAGCGAAAAACACATCACAGAAGGACTTGGCGATTTGAAATTGGAATATGTCGATTTCCCAGAATCGGTGGAAATATCGAATGAATTGATTTACGAGGAAGAACCGCGAATTTCAATGCCAGAACCTGCTGTTAAGATTAAAAAACGCGAAGATGTTGGTCCTGCATTTCATGAGAAATCGGCGAAGAATTCAAAGGTCAATGTTCGTAAAGACTGGAAGAAAATCAAACAAGAGAAATACGGACGTCCGAAGAAAAAAGGACAGAAGAAAAAATAAGGCAATAAAAAAGGCTACCGATTATGGTAGCCTTTTTAGTTTCTATTGGATCAACATTAATCTTTGATCAATGTGTAACCAGGATATTTTTTAATGTCGAATACAAATTTCGTGTCTTCAACTGTTGGATTCGAAGTGAATTTTGTCAAAGTGTACGTCATTGTCGTGCCATCTTTTGTTTTCATTACCGCTTTTTTCAATTCATTCGATGCTTTTGAAATATACAAGGTGATTGTATGGTAATCAACTTTAGCAGGAACTTTAGGATACAAATTGATTACATGAACTGCTTCATTATTCAACTTGTCTTCTTTCTCGTATTTGTTTTTGAAACCAGATTCCCAAATTGTCATTAACTTTTTTGGGTTCATTGACTCTTCATCATCTTCGTTGGCATCAGTTTCATAAACTGATTTTTCTTCTTTTACAACTGTCCACGTTTTAACACCATTTGAAATGATTGTGTTATCACCATACGATGCGTAGAATTTATTTCCTTTTACCCATCCTTTTCCAGTTTCACTTTCGTTTGTTCCGTTCGATGTATTTTTGATATTTGCTGTAAACTCAATGTAGAAAGACTTTTGTCCTTTCATTTTCGTTGAAAGTTTGTCAAGAATTCCTTGAGATTTTGCATCCTGACCGAAGCTAGTGAAAGAAAGGATGATAAATAGCGATGCTAAAAATTTCATAATTGTTTATTTTTCGGTGCAAATATCAGAAATTGTGCCAAATAAAAAAAGATAAAGTTGAAATGAATGGATTAGCTTAATACTCGAGTCAATGTAGAAGGATCAATATCATGCTTTCCGTCGAATCGAAACACCTCAAATCCATTTTCTTTATAAAAGTGCATCAGTTCGTTTTGTTGTTGCTCATCGAAGAATTCATCTTGTTTGCCAATTACGAATTTGTTTGATAAACTGTTTGAAGGATTTATTTCAGATGATCGTTCTAAATCTGGTGGAAAAACACTCGCCCAAATAATTAATTGACTGGCTAATTTTTCATTGGAATAAAACCATCTAGCGGCAGCAGCAGCCCCTTGAGAAAATCCCAGAATACTGATTTGATTCATATCAAATTGTTGCGCAACTTGCGTATAAAGGGTATTCAAATAACTGATTGTATCCGAAATATCGGTTAAACGTTCCTCTTTGGTCATCCAAGAAGCACCAACACGACCTGAACTTCCTTTTAAATAAAAACGATGCATTCCTTCAGGTGCAATGATGAAGTAATCTTCTCCCAGATCATTGAATTTTTGAATAAAATATTCAGGCAATTGGCCATAACCATGCAGAACAAATAGAATTTTTTTAGCCTTTTCAGGATTCCCTAATGTGAAATAGCGGAAGGTTTTTGAGGATTGTATGTAGTTTTTCATGAAAAATCGAGCTCTTGCGTAAATACCGTTTGACAAATTTATACATTTGTGTGTGCGAAAACTGATTTCATACCTATTATTCGGATTAATGTCTTGGCAAATAATTGGATTTGTCGGCTATTTCGAATTTTCGCATTTCAAATTGAAGAAAGAAATCAAAAGCTTATTGAAAAAAGGTGTTCCAAAAGAAGAATTGGTTCAATTTACTTTTTCAGAATCCGAAATAGCAGATTTAACATGGTTGAAAAAAAATGAGTTTCAATTTCAAGGGAGTCTGTATGATGTTGTTCGTTCATCAAAACAAGCAAATGGCCTAATAGTTTTTGAATGTATTTCCGATTCACAAGAAAAAGTACTTTTCGCTCGCCTTGGTCAAACAATTTCCAATAATTTAGGAAATGATGACCATCAAACGCCTGTTTCGAATTGGTTTAAATTAATCAAATTGCCTTATTTATCTGCTTCGGAGGATATTACAGTAGTTGCCGATAAGTATGAAGTACAAATCGAATTTGATAATGCTTACACAAATTTCTTTCAATCAATCAGTCATTCGATTGATTCTCCACCTCCACAATATTCTTAATTACTAAAATCATATTCACGTGATGTCGTGAGTGAAATTTACTAATTAAGAAAAGAAAAAATGAAAAAAATAAGCTTACTTATCGTTTGCTTGTGCGCGCTATTTAGTGCTCAAGCTCAAACGGTCACAATTATTGATGACCAAACATTATTGCCAATTCAAGGAGTTCAAGTTTTTAAATGGAATGACGGATATGCGTGCGCTATTTCAGGAGCCGATGGAATTGTTCAATTAAAAGACATTACTGAAGCAAATGAACTTTACTTTATTAAAGAAGGGTACACAAATTACTATGCAACCTTAGCTACGCTTAATAAAGTTGGATTTACTGTGAAAATGTCAGAAAAATACAATGAAATGCAAGAGGTAGTTGTTTCTGCAAGTCGATTTGAGGAAAAGAAAAAAGACGTTTCTCAAAAAATTCAAGTAATTGGATCCAAAGAACTGCAAAACATGAATCAAACATCAACTGCCGATGTTCTTGCTAATTCTGGTAATGTGATGGTTCAAAAGTCACAATTGGGAGGTGGATCTCCAATTATTCGCGGTTTTGAAACAAATAAAGTGTTGATTGTTTTGGATGGAATTCGCATGAACAATGCTATTTATCGTGGTGGACATTTACAAAACGTAATTACCATGGATAACTCGATTATGGATCGTGTTGAAATTGTATTTGGTCCAGGTTCTGTTGTGTACGGTTCAGATGCGCTTGGAGGAGTGATGTCTTTCACAACAAAAAATCCAACATTGTCTTATTCAGATAAAGTTGTTGTAAAGGCGAATGCGTATACGCGCTACATGTCGGCTGTGAATGGTTATGCTGCTCATGCAAACGTATCTGTGGGTGGTAAAAAATTCGGATCGTTGACTTCGTTTACGTTTTCTCAATTCGGTGATTTACGCCAAGGAGCAAATCGTGAACCATCTGTTGGGAATTTTGGTGCTCGTCCTTGGTATGTTCAACAATTCAATGGGAAAGATTC
>JBDKHH010000040.1:0-4816 GCA_039797785.1 Bacteroidota bacterium
ATCAACCTGAATAAAGGCGAGAAATGGCTTGTAGAGCCAACGATGCTTTCTCTTATCCGCAAAATGGAACGTGAAGTCCTTGATTTTGACCAACAAAGTTTTACCCAACTCGGCCATCAACTATCGAGTGATGTAGAAGAATTAACATCCAATTGCACGATGACAGGGCAAGCACATGACGAATTACACAAATGGCTTTTACCTTATATCGACTTAGTGGATAGCTTAACCCAAACCAATGACCAGAAAGAAGCTAGGGCACTTTACCAACAAATCAAACAATCATTTCACACATTTAATCAGTATTTCAAATGAACGTTCAGTCAATTCACCCCAAAGACAAAGCTGTTTCCGCTATTTCAATCTTTAAAAGTGATGCAGGAAATGCAACAGCAATACAATTATTAAAGTTTGAAACATTAAAAGAACACATCACGAATACACCAGCGTTATTGGTTTGTGTAATGGGAGAAATAATTTTCGAAAATGAAAAAGGCGATAAATCAACATTAAAAACAGGTGATTTCATCTATATCGAAAAAGACATTAAACATTGGCTTATTGCCGTTCTTGAAAGCCAATTGATTCTCATTAAATAGGAATTCAAATGAAAACAAATACCATCAGTTTCTTTGCCTTTTTTGTCTTTCTCATCAGCTATCAATCCGTTTTAAGTCAAGAATGGACGTTAAAACAATGTATTGACACAGCTTTGGTAAAAAACAAATCGATTCAGCTAAGCAAAAACAACAATGCTATCAGTGAAGAGCGTTGGTTAGAATCAAAAGCGAATTTACTTCCGAAAATTAGTTTTAACGCAGAATATAAATACTTCACTGATTTGCCAACCCAATTGATGCCTTTATCAACCTTTAATCCAAGTGCACCTGAAGGCCAGTTCAAAGAAGCACAATTTGGTGTTCCACATAACATCAATGCGAATTTTCAACTTCTAATGCCCTTGTATAATCCTCAACTGTATGGCGCAATAAAGTCAACAGAAATCGCCAATGAACTCAACTTATTGCAAACAACCAAAGTCGAAGAACAATTGAGCTTTGACATTGCAAACTTGTACTATAGTGCTCAAATCATCTATTCCCAACTACAATTTATTGATAGTAATTTATTGAATAGTAAGAAAATTCTTTCTAGGGTTCAAAAGCTCCATGAACAATCGTTATCCAAAGGAACGGATGTACAAAAAATTGAATTGCAAATTCAACAACTTTCAAGTCAAAGGAACCAATTAGTTGCCAAACATTCACAACTACTCAATGCCCTGAAATTTGCCGTTGGACTTCCACAAGAAAATGATCTTCAACTCAATCATACAATTGAATATAAAGCCTCAGTTGAATTGGAACGTAATCCTATTATTGAGTTAAAAATGAATGCCTTGCAGTATGAATTACAGAAAAATGAACTACGAACATTAAACCATTCTCGCTTTCTTCCAAGTTTAAATCTTATGGCGAATTACGGAACAATGGGCTTTGGATATGATCAACAGCCTTCAGACTTTTTGAATTTTTATCCAATTGGATTTGCTGCGGTACAGTTTTCATATCCCATTTTCTCAGGCACGCAAACTCTCCGAAAAATCAATCAAAAACAATTTGAGCTTCAAAACTCACAGCTTCAACGGTTAATTCTAGAGGAGCAAAACGAAATGCAAATTCGTAATGCAAACCAGCAACGTTCGAATGCATTAGAGACAATTGCAACAAGTAACGATCAAATTACATTAGCACAAACAATTTATCAGCAAACTCAACTTCACTATTCTCTTGGAAGTGCAAGTTTGACCGATGTATTGCTGTCAGACAATGCTTTAAGAGAAGCGCAACAAACGCATTTATCGGCAATCATCGATTATCTAAAAGCAACTTTGGAAATAACGAAACTAACTGGAAACAACCCTCTGTCAAATCAATAACGTCATGAAAAATAAATCATCCAATTTGAAAAAAATCGCATACATTCTTGTACCCGTTTTATTGATCCTACTTGTGTTCGTTCGATTGAAAAACAACAAAGAAATAAGTCAAAACAAGGTATATCAATTCGATAAAAATCAACCGATCTATGTTTCAAGTAAAACCATACAACTTGAAGAAACAAGCGGTACACTGTCGTTTCCAGGAACTTTTGAAGCACAAAAAGAGACGAAACTAAGCGCAGAATCACAAGGGAAAATTAACCAAATGTATGTTGAGGTTGGCAGCCATGTCAGAAAAGGACAATTGTTAATTCAACTGGATAATGCCTTATTGAAATTACAACTTGAATCAGCTGATGTGCAAATTGAACAATTACAAGCTGACGTGAACCGATTTATCATTCTGGCAGATGCCGATGCTATCCAAAAGATTCAATTAGAAAAAGCTCAATTCGCATTAAAAGCAGCGAAAATACAACGCTCAACATTAATTGAACAAGTCAACAAAACAAGTATTAAAGCACCTTTCGATGGTATTATTACTGCTAAACTAACCGAAGTTGGAGCGTTTGCGGCACCTGGAGTACCTTTACTTCAACTTTCTGATATTGCAACATTACGCTTTACGGTAAATGTTTCTGAACGTGATCTTTCTCATTTTGTCGAAAATAAAGTTTACAATGTAACAGCTGATGCCTTTCCTTCCCTCCCACTATCTGGAAAAGCCATACTGATTGGAAGTAAAGCAACGATGGGAAGTAGTTTTCCAATTCAATTGGACGTTAAGAACACGGCAACTTTTATTCTAAAATCAGGAATGTTTGGAAAAGCAATGATTCACACAGGTGAAGAAGAAATGGGAATTCTTATTCCAAGCTCTGCAATCGTTGGAACATCCACTAAACGCCAAGTCTATGTGATAAAAAACGACCGAGCAACTTTACAAACTGTAAAAATCGGTCATTATATCAACAACAAAGCTGTTATACTATCTGGATTAACAAGTGGTGATCAAATTGTCACAAAAGGATTGCACAATCTTTACAATGGAGCTAAGGTGAAAATTAATAATTGAACGTATGAATCTTACAGAAATTTCCATTAAACGACCTTCGCTAATAATAGTATTATTTAGTGTTCTAACACTTCTTGGTGTCATTGGTTATAAGAATTTGAGTTATGAATTAATGCCCGACTTTAATCAGCCTGTTGTCGTAATTAAAACCATTTATCCAGGCGCCGAACCAACAGAAGTAGAATCATCTGTATCGCGCAAAATTGAAGACGCTTTATCCAATTTAGAAGGCATCGATTATTTGGTAACGAAATCACTTCCAAATGCATCCGTCATAATTGCCAATTTGAAATACGGGACAAACTTGGACAAAACGATGCAAGATGCACAACGTTTTATCGACAACATTAAAAAAGATTTACCAAAGGACATTCAGAGTCCTGTTATGAGTAAAGTCTCTCCGAATGATCTTCCAATAATGTCAATTAGTGTTTCTAGCGATTTATCAGCCAGTGAACTTCATACATTGTTAACCAATGAACTCCTTCCTCAAATCCAACAGATTAAAGGTGTTGCTGAAATAACATTATTGGGCGGTGAAGAACGAGAAATACAAGTCAATGTATTACCTGACAAGTTAAAGCTTTACAAAATTCCTTTATCGCAAGTGGTAGAAGCCATAAACCGTTCAGGACTCGATATTCCTGCAGGTCAAGTGAAATCAAATGGGGAAAACAATTCTGTCCGATTAATCGGAAAATACAAAGATTTACAAGGAATTAAAGACGTTCAGGTGGCCATGCCAATTCCAGGAAATCCGATTTACGTGAAAGATGTAGCAGAAGTGAAAGACGGAATTAAAGATATCACCTCGGTCAGTCGCTTCAATGGTAAAACAGGAATTGGTTTACTTCTCAAAAAACAAGGTGACGGAAATGCTGTTGATGTTTCAAGTGCCGTCCGCAAAAAATTTAAAGACATTGAAGAGCAACATCGCTCTGAAAATGTACATTTCACCATTTCAGACGACAGCACAGATAACACAATCGCAGCGGTTGAAGGAGTTGTCGAAGATTTATTATTAGCCGTGGTATTGGTTTCAATTATCATGCTTTTATTTCTTCGCAGTTATCGTAATTCCCTAATTGTGCTTTTAGCCATACCAACATCCTTAATTACAGCTTTTGGAGTTATGTGGATGCTGGGATACACACTCAATTTAATGACACTCTTAGCGATGTCTTTGGTGATTGGGATACTTGTTGACGATGCGACAGTTGTACTAGAGAATATTCAAAAACACCTTGACAGAAACAAAGACAAGCGCACCGCAGCAATGGACGGTCGAATGGAAATCGGTTTTTCAGCGTTATCAATTACACTCGTTGATATCGTTGTATTTGTACCAATCCTATTCTTGCAAGTGTTTGTTGCAGATATGCTCAAACAATTCTCAGTGGTAGTAATCACTTCGACTTTAAGCAGTCTTTTGGTCAGCTTTACATTGACACCTTGGCTGGCGTCACGATTAGGCAAAAAAGAAGATTTACAAGCAACCAACTTATTCAATCGTTTTCTTCTTTGGTTTGAACACATGCTCGATCGTTTTATCGAATGGTACGGAAAACAATTGCAATGGGTGTTGAAGCATAAACTCATCTTCACAGGAATTGTTTTAGGCTTGTTTGTTCTAACGGGCGTTATGCTAAAACAAGGGATTATTGGAAAGGAACTAATGACGACTGGAGACCAAGGCAAATTTAGACTTACACTCGAATTTGATAAAAACTTCACAGTAGAAGAAAACAATCGCATTTCGGAGAAAATTGAATCATATATTTTAAAAAAATCAGAAATAA
>JBDKHH010000041.1:0-12186 GCA_039797785.1 Bacteroidota bacterium
GGTTGAACTTCTCTCAATGGATCAAAAATAGCTGCTTCTCCATTGTTTTCTAAGTAGTATGCTGCATGTGCAATACATCCGGTGTAAATTTGTTCAATTTTCATGACTATTAATTTGTAAAGTTATGAGGCAAATGTAAAATGCCAACTTTAAAAAAAGTGTAACAGATGTTACTCTAAAACATGATAAAAATCAGGTTTTCAACTAGTCATGAATAAAATCAAGGGTTTTGAAATACGTTTTATAAGAAAACAGGTGGTTTGTGAATTTCAATTTTCGCACTTTGGAACATTGTCGATGTATTTCGAATCGTCAATTGGAAATTTTTATTCGACCCAATCGGAGTCCAATTAAAAGAAAGTGCCCAACAGTGCATATTTCTTGATAAAGTTAAACGTGTGTTTGTGATGCGTTTTGTTTCAAGATCAAAACTTGTTGTGGTTGCAATTTTCCAACGTTTTGTAAAACTTATATCACCTGTAGCCATTAAGGTTTGAATTGTGCGGTAATTCGCGTTATCTGATTCCGTTTTTAATTGGTTAGCATTAAGTATGTAAACATGGGAAAAAGACATTTTCCAGGGAATATTAAAATTCAATAAATATTCAGGGTGCAAAGCGAAATAATTATAATCTGCATTCCAATTATTCGCAACGAGCTCTTTTGTCTTTTCTAATTCTTGTCGTCCTTCTTTCGAGGTTAATGTCAGAGTAGTTGTGAAATCTGCTGATGTAAATCGACCTAAAACATTTTTATCAACGAGTGCATAATCACCAGTTGTTTTACCAGTTGAGTCAATCCAAGAATACGGACTAAAAGATGACCTTGCGACGAAATTCAACCATTCAATTGGGCTAATTCTCAAATCTAAGGAGATGTCAGATAAATTCATCGAATCTTTCATAAAGTCGTAACTTCCATTCAATGACAATTGGTCAATCAAACGTGTTTTTTTGTAACCTGTTACTGTATCCTTATCCGATTTTCGCTTTAGTTCAAATGTATTATTAAAAGCGAATGTCAACATTGAGGCTGTCTTACCATTGCTCGTTGTATATAAACTTCGCTCAAACGGTGAGTAGGTCAAAGGCTCTTGCCCCAAACCAACTGAATCTGTAATTAAAGGATTAAGTTGTGGAACGTAACGATATCCAAATGAAGGTGTTAGAATGTGTCGTAATTTCGTTTCACGTTTACCAACAAATCGATAATAGCTATAAATCATCGTTGTGAATTGCGCATTAAAATTCAACTCATGGATCAATCCAACACGTTGAACTGTGTCTATAATTGTTGAGTCATTTAAGGCGTCATACGATTTTTCAATTTGCTGAAAATTCAATTTATTCGCGTACGTAACTGATGGTGTGAATTTTAAGGTGTTTTTAAAGAAGCCTCCGGTCGTTTGAACTACCACATTTTGACTATAACCATTTTGGAATTTCGCTAACATGGCATCGGTTCCCTGCTGTTGTGAGACACTGTCTAGAAAAGCTTTGTTTTGAATTTCCAATCCATACGTCACACCAAGACGCGAAACCATTTTCGAAAGTTCATTTTTAGCTAAGGGATCAATCAATTTTTTGAATGGAAAAACACGCGTAACATTGAAATTGTAGACTGGTGCTGAAAACGAAAAGCTTTTTTGAATCGAATTTTGACGCATTGAAAGTTTCAATCCCATTGAAATCGGTTTGCTAGGAAACAAACGATTGATATTAATATCTGAATTAAAACTGTTGTTAAAATACTGTGTATTCAGTGGGTCGAGATTATTTTTTGAATTGTTATCCGAAATAAAATTCACATTTGATGAAAAGACCCAAAAAGGATTTGACTTTGGCGCTTTTTTATGAATCCAATTGATAGAAACTTTATTTCGCGGTTGATTGTTTGGGAATGTTGCTCTAAATTGCTGAAAACCAACATCCAAAACGCCTTGAAAACCATATTTTTTTGTGTATTCTAATTTGTTTGAAACACCCCAACTTCCTCGTGAATACACATTCACATAAGCAGAAGTTTGCACCCGATCATTAATCGGGAAATAATAACCTAAATTCTGAACCCCGAAACCATAAATAGATTGCGGAACTAATTCAGGAAATAAAATACCATGAGTACGATCTTGCTGTTGCGGAATAACGCTAAAAGGCAATCCAAGTGGAGTAGGAACGCCTTTCACCCATAAATTCATTGGACCCGTTACGATTCGTTTTTCTGGAATCAATACTGCTTTCGACAATTGAAAATGATAATGCGGATCCTCTAAATCACACGTCGTAAAACGTCCATGTTTAAAGTGAATCTCATCATTTGCTTGACGTTTTGCAACACCCATATACAAATACGCTTCACCTTGTTGAACCGCTAATTCTTCAATGTATCCTTTCTCAGTATCAAAATTATAACGAATACTTGATGCCTTCACATCTTCAGCGCCATCTGAAAATTTTGGAAATTCTACTTTTGTTGAATCTTTTGAATACGCATAGGTTGCAAAAACTTCATTCTTATTTAGGTCAATTAAAATGTAACCGGCAGACATTTTCACATCCGCATTTTCGACTTTTGCATCTCCGTAGAGATGAACTTTTTTATTTTTTAAGTCGGTATATATAGAATCTCTCGCACTGTAATAAATGATTTCTTCAAACGAGTCATCATTTAAAACCAAGGTGTCACGAAAACGATTTTCTTGACCGTAACCAACGAAACTTCCGCACATTATTAACAATGCATGGAAGATAAGTATCGATATGGAACGCTTTTTGGTCAAAAATGTCAAGTAAATTTGTTAACAAGTCGTATTTCGGCTGCAAAACTATTAAAATTAGCTCTTCGCAATGGAAAAAATATTGACATATAACAGAATGACATGCATTTTATTGTTTGTTGTGCTGTATGCTGGAGGTAAAACATTTGCTCAAACCACCACAACAACAACTGAACGTCCAACAATTAAAACGATTGTAATTGATGCTGGTCACGGAGGGAAAGATCCAGGATGCCATGGCGCAGTTGACAATGAGAAACATGTTTGTTTGAATATCGCACTGAAATTAGGCGATATGATCAAAAAGAAATATCCAGGGATTAAAGTTGTTTACACTCGTGACAAAGATGTTTTTGTTGAATTAGACGAGCGCGCAAATATTGCCAACAAAGCAAAAGCAGATTTATTTATATGCATTCATGCCAATTCAGCGAGTCCAGCAGCTTATGGTGCAGAAACGTATGTTTTGGGTTTACATCGTACCGAATCACAAAAAGCCATTGCTGAACGAGAAAACTCTACAATTTATTTAGAAGACGATAAAGGTGAAAAATATAAAGATTTTGACATGAGTCCAGATGCCATCATCGCTCGTCAATTGCAGCTTTCAGTATTTTTAGATCAATCCATTTTGTTTGCTGATAATCTTCAAAAAGAATTCAAAAAATTGGGACGCTATGACCGAGGAGTTAAACAAGCAGGATTTTTAGTATTGTATAAAACGACAATGCCAAGTGTTTTGATTGAAACGGGATTCCTTACAAATCCTGCTGAGGAAAAATTTCTAGCAGACACAACAGGTCAACGAAAAATGGCAACAGCCATGTTTAGCGCTTTTGAAACCTACAAAAATGAATTAGAAGGAATTGATGGAAAAACTACAGAAAGTTCTTCACAATCTACTAACAGTTCATCGAACCCAACAGTTAGTCCAACAGTTGAAAACAGCTTAGATAAAGACAAGGTGATTTTTAGAGTTCAAATTGAAACTTCAGAAACAAAAATTGCTTCTACAGCCCCAAAATTCAAAGGTTTAGCAGTATTTGAATACCGGCAAGACAATCTGTATAAATACACCGCCGGTAGTTTTGAAAATGATTTTAAAGCAGCCAATAACTACAAGAATGAACTCCGAGAACAAGGTTTTCAACATGCCTTTGTTGTTGCCTTTCAAAATGGAGAACGAATTAATTTAGAAAAAGCTATTAAATTAGCAGAAAAATAAAGCCTTGAAAATCTCAAAAGAAATTAAAACGGGTATAATTGCGATTGTAGCAATTGGACTATTAGTAGCTGGAGTCAATTTTTTGAAAGGAAACAGCTTTTTTGGTGGGGATGAAGTATATTATGCTTACTTCCCTAATTCTGGTGGCGTAGCAGTTGCTGGTTCTGTTATGGTAAATGGTGTTCCAGTTGGAAAAATCACGAACATAGAACTAACGCACAGCAAAGACTCACTTAAAAAGGTCTTGATTACCTTTAATATTCAAGAAGAAAACTTCAAAATTCCAAAAGGTTCAATTATTGAAGCGGGTTCGATCGACTTGTTTAGTAAAGGTTTGTTACTGCAATTGAATCCAGACATTTCAAAAGGATTCTACAAGCCAGGAGATTATATCCAAGGAAAAGTTACTATTGATTTAACATCTCAAGTAAAAGCGTATGCCGATCCATTGGTACAAAAAGTGCAAACAGCATTGAGTTCAGTTGATAAAATGGTAAATTCTCTTTCTGCATTTTGGGATACTACCGCAACATCAGAAATCAATGGAAGTTTGAAAGAACTAAAAATTGCGATTCATAAATTGGGGAATGTTGCCGGTGAAGTTGAATCGTTGGTTGGTGAAGAAAAAGTTAAACTAGGACGTATCTTATCAAATGTTGAGAGTATTTCATTGAATCTTAAGAAAAGTAACGATCAAATTACTGCTATCCTTGGAAATGCGAAAAAGGTTACGGATGACTTAGTTACAGCGGACTTCAAAACAGTCATTGGAAATGCCTCTGCCACATTGAAAAGTTTAAATAGTGTACTTGATTCTGCTCAGAAAGGCGAGGGGACACTTGGTAAACTTATCAATGATGAGAAATTGTACGATGAATTAGTCAATACAAACAAAGAACTACAAAATCTCGTGAATGATATTCAGGTGCATCCTGAGCGTTACATTCATTTCTCAGTGTTAGGAGCGAAAACAAAAGGCGTTCCATTGACAACTGCGGAAGAGAAAAGATTAAGACAACTTTTAGACACAAATAATAACAATTAGAATGATTTCAAGTATCGTATTTGGAGTTTTGTTAGTCGGTGGATTTGCATTTTTCACCCTAAATATCTTAAAAATCAGAGCGAACATTTTATTAGGTCGAGATATAGATCGCACTGATAATTCAAGTGAACGCTGGAAAACAATGATTTTAGTAGCGTTTGGACAAAAGAAAATGTTCACACGTCCAATTCCAGCATTGTTACACTTTGCGCTTTACGCTGCCTTTATTATTACACAAATTGAGTTGATTGAAATTTTTGTGGATGGAATTGCGGGTACGCATCGCGTTTTCAAAGATTCTTTGGGTGGATTTTATACCTTCATGGTAAGTTTTATTGAAGTATTATCTGTTCTAGCTTTAATCGCAACGATTATCTTCCTTTCACGAAGAAATCTTTTGAAACTTCCTCGTTTAAACATGAAAGAGTTAGCTGGTTGGCCAAAAAAAGATGCGAACTTAATTCTAATCATGGAGATTATTTTGGTGACTTGTATTTTCACAATGAATGGTGCGGACGAAGCATTGTTCAGACAAGGACTTTCTCACTACGGTGAAGGAACAACAGGATCATTCGGATTTACAATTTCTAGTTTTTTAGGTGATACAGTTTTTGGTTCAATGAGCCATGAAACGTTACATTTATTGGAAAGAATAGGTTGGTGGGGACACATTTTAATGGTTTTTGCTTTCTTAAACTATCTTCCTTATTCAAAACATTTCCATATTCTATTGGCTTTCCCGAATACGTATTATTCGAACCTTGAGAAAAAAGGAAAATTCACGAACATGGCTTCTGTAACCGCAGAGGTTAAATTAATGCTTGATCCAACTGCAGATCCGTTTGCTGCACCAGCTGAAGGCGCTGCTGAACCACAACGATTTGGAGCAAAAGATGTAACAGATTTAACGTGGAAGAATTTGTTAGACGCATATACATGTACTGAATGTGGTCGTTGTACTTCTTCTTGTCCTGCAAACATCACTGGTAAAAAATTGTCTCCTCGTAAAATTATGATGGATACGCGTGATCGTTTAACAGAACTTGGAGAAGGAATTCGTAAAAACGGAAAAGAGTATTCAGATGGAAAAAGTCTTTTAGGAGATTACATTACTGAAGAAGAAATCTGGGCATGTACGTCATGTAACGCTTGTGTTCAAGAATGTCCTGTAAACATTGACCCACTTTCAATCATTGTTGATTTACGTCGCTATTTAGTGATGGAAGAATCGAAAGTTCCAACGGAATTAACTGGAATGTTGACAAATATTGAGAACAACGGAGCACCATGGCAATTTTCACCAAACGACCGTTTAAATTGGGCAAATGAAGACTAATAAAGATTTTGAGTTGGTAGAATTAGTCGAGAATGGTAAACATCTTTCGCCTGTTCTTCCAGAACATATTAAAAATTATTTGGTTGACATCGATGGAACCGTTTGTGATGATATTCCGAATGAGGAACCTGAACGAATGGCAACAGCTGAATTATTTCCAGATGCGTTGGTGACAATTAACAAATGGTTTGAAGAAGGTCATGTCATCACATTTTTCACTTCTCGTGTTGAAGAACACCGTGAGGTAACTGAAAAATGGTTAAAAGACAATGGTTTTAATTACCATGGATTACTGATGGGTAAACCAAGAGGAGGGAATTATCATTGGATTGACAATCATATTGTGCGAGCAACACGATACGAAGGGAAATTCTCTGATTTGATAGAAAAAAATGTAAATATTCAAGTTTTTGAACAATAAGATATGAGTTTGAATGTACCAACAATGGCGTCAATGATGGCGCAAGGCGAAACACCAGATATTTTATTTTGGGTAGGTTGTTCTGGAAGTTTTGACGATAGAGCGAAGAAAATCACAAAAGCTGTCGTGAAAATTTTGAATGCTTGTAACGTGAAATTTGCTGTATTAGGAACAGAAGAATCATGTTCTGGAGATCCTGCAAAACGTGCTGGAAATGAATTTACATTCCAGATGCAAGCAATGATGAACATTCAAGTGTTGGATGGTTATGAGGTAAAACGAATTGTCACTGCTTGTCCACATTGTTTTAACACATTAAAAAACGAATATCCTGAACTTGGAGGGAACTATGAAGTAATTCATCATACTCAGTTAATTCAAGATCTAATCAACACGGGTAAACTGGCATTAAAAGGTGGATCAACGTTCAAAGGTAAGAAAATCACGTTTCATGATCCTTGTTACTTAGGACGTGCAAATGATGTTTATGAAGCGCCACGCGAACTAATTGAAAAATTAGACGCTGAATTAGTTGAGATGAAACGTTGCAAAACAAACGGATTGTGTTGCGGTGCAGGTGGAGCTCAAATGTTTAAAGAAGCTGAAAAAGGTAACAAAGAAATTAACGTTGAACGCACTGAACATGCATTGGAAACAAATGCTGAAATCATCGCTACAGGTTGTCCATTCTGTAACACAATGATGACGGATGGTGTGAAGAACTTCGAAAAAGAAGATTCAATTCAAGTTTTAGATGTTGCTGAATTAATTGCTAACGCTGCAGATTTATAATGGAACTTTTCCCAACATTCCCTGATTCCAGTCAAGTTTGGATTTATGGAGCTAATCGCTACTTTACAGATCAAGAAGAAGCGTTAGTACAACAAGCTATGAATGAATTTACAGCAGATTGGGCCGCACATGGAGCAGATTTAAGAGCAACATCAGCCATTCTTTTTAAAAACTTTATTGTGATTGTTGCAGATGAAAATGTTGCAAAGCCTTCTGGTTGCTCAATTGATAGCAGCGTAAGATTCATCAAAGAGATTGGCAGTAAATTAAAAATCGATTTTTTTAATCGACTTTATTTGTTAATTGAAAAAGATGGTGAATTAAAACGTGTTCATTTTAGTGACTTATCGAGTCATTCAGATTGGAATGTCTTTAATCCGCTTGTGAAAACGTTAGGTGAAATGAAATTAAACTGGATAATTCCTGTAAGCGAATCAGATTTAGTTTAATTCGTTTTTTTCCTTCTTCTTTTTTTCTTTCACATCGAAACGCCAGCCTCCAACTAGTTTAATGGAGTAAAATGATTGTCGGTAAACAAAATCAGAGAATCGAATCGATTTATTGTCAAAGTCTGTAACGACAAACACAAAATATTTCGGCACACTGTAACCACCAATAATCTTAATATCGTAGCGAGGAGCTAAACCAACAAATCCTCGAGATGCATAATCTACAGTATAAAATTTCACTTGTAAAGCAGCCCCAATTCCACCAATCACAGAGAATTGCCAATTCTTAATTTTATTAACGTAGGCATATCCCGGAATGAATCCAAAATCAACGGATGAAATCACATTTGTTTCTGTTTTTGAATTCAACGTGTCCACTAATTGTGAAGGAACAATAGATTGAGTTCCATTTCCAACGCCAAATATGCTCAAGGAATTTTTAATGTACCATGTTTTCACTTCTTTATTATAATGTGCTGTTTTCCCTTTTAAGGCAGACATTTTAAAATTATGATCATGAAAATACCATACATTTGCAGACAAACTTACCGCATTCGTAATAGAACGGATATCATTCGGTTTCAAACCTTCAGCAATTGAAGCAATGCTTGTATACATTCCAATCTTTTGCGTTCTTTATAGCGTAGCCTTGGTAATTTCGAATATCTAAATCACAGAACGTCTTTTTTATAGTAAAATCTACACCTAAATCGTAATGAACGGTATTTCCGTATTGACTAATTGGGCGAACATTTCCTGGCAATGGAATACCAACGCGCAAAGCAAACCATTTATACGAAACCCCAAAACCAAGCACGGTTCTAAAATTGTTGCGGTACTTTAATTTATCTATTTCCGGGGTAAAATTGTAATTCAAAGAAAATGGAGCGGTCGTATATCCAAGATCAGCATAAATAACTAATTTCTTCTTAAACGATGTATAAGCGCTTGAATCCGTCTGGCCCCAAGTTGAAGCGTTAATGAATATAATTATATATAAAATGCTATTTTTCAACACCTTCTAACTGTAATATAAATACATATTCTTTTGCGATTTCTTTGCGTTCATTCGTTCTTCCTGATCCACCGCCATGTCCAGCATCCATATTGCAATCAAAAATTAATGGATTGTCATTTGTTCGATATTCTCTCAATTTCGCAACCCATTTCATTGGTTCCCAATACTGAACTTGAGAATCGTGATAACCAGTGGTAACAAGTAAAGCTGGATAATCCATTCGTTTTACATTGTCGTAAGGTGAATAATTAAGCATGTAAAAATAAGCATCTTCTTCATTCGGATTTCCCCATTCTTCATATTCTCCAACTGTCAGAGGAATCGATTCATCCAACATTGTTGTGACAACATCAACAAACGGAACTTGAGCAATAACACCTTTCCACAAATAAGGTGCCATATTCGTAACTGCTCCCATTAGCAATCCTCCAGCACTTCCACCTTGTGCGTAAATGCGATTTTTATCACAATACCCTTTCATCCCAAGGTATTCAGCTGCATTAATGAAATCTGTGAAAGTGTTCACTTTCTTCATCATTTTGCCTTCTTCATACCATTTTTCGCCCATGTATTTACTTCCACGAATATGCGCTATTGCATAAACAACACCTCGATCTAATAAACTTAAGCGCGTTGCACTAAAGACATCAGGAGTGGTGTAACCATATGATCCATAAGCATACAATAGGAGAGGAGCCTTATCAAGCACTATTCCTTTTTTATAGACAATTGATACTGGAATTTTTGTGCCATCGTTTGCTGTTGCCCAAATTCGCTCAGAAACATAATTAACAGGAGAAAACGATTTATCCAACAATTCTCTTCTGAAGAACAAGTTTTGTTTCTTTGAATTCAAATCATACGCATAAACAGAAGAAGGTGTTGTTAATGAATTATATACATAATAAAC
Organism: Bacteroidota bacterium; assembly: GCA_039797785.1. GTDB lineage: Bacteria > Bacteroidota > Bacteroidia > Flavobacteriales_D > Crocinitomicaceae > M0103. The sequence goes on from JBDKHH010000041.1 coordinate 9,973, forward strand.
TTCCTTTGCCTTGAAATCATCATTCAACGAAAGACCGGTGTAATACGTTTCTTCCTTAAATTCAATTGCTCCTTCAGATTTACCTTTCAAATCGAATAAACTAATTTTTTTCAAGCCATTTGTTCGAATTTCAGCGATTAACTTTTGTTCTAAAACCAAGCAATTTTCTATCAACACATCATCATTATGTGCTATGATTACTTGACAATCTTCAATCGCATTTGGTTTAGACGCAGAAAATACGAGTTGATTGTTTTTCGCATTTTTATTGGATAATATGTAAAATCCATTTGTATGATGAAACAGACTATAAAGATGCCCTTGTTCTCGTTTTAAGAAAACAACAGGTTTTTCAGAAGGGTGATTTGCATCAATGATAGAAGCTTCCGATGTTGTGGAACTAAAGGAATAAATAACAATGAAATTATCGGTTAAAGTTTTTGTGATATGAACAGAAAAGCGCTCATCATCCTCTTGAAAAACCAAAACATCTTCCGAACTCTTCGTTCCTAAAACATGTTTGTAAATTTGAAACTCGCGTAGGGTTTGAGGATCCTTTTTTACATAAAAAACTGTTTTATTATCATTCGCCCAAATGAGCGTTCCATCAGTATCGGTAATCTTATCCTTTAAATAGATGTTCTTTTTATTCGATCGAAAGGTAATTTGATATTTTCTTCTACCAACAAAATCCTCACAAACGGCTAATAGTTCATTGTCTGGAGAGGGCATCCATTCTGACAATTCATAAAATGATTTTCCTTTTGAACGCTCATTTTCATCAAAAAACAAAGTGCTTTTTTCACCATCGAATTTATAAATTTCTTGATAGTCTTTTCCTTCAACGCTTTTCGTTTGATATTTTATCCCGTTTAGAAAAAATGGTGCGCTGACATCATTTGGGTTAATTCGCGCCTCAAATTCATTCAATAAGGTGGATTGAAGTTGCTGCGTTTTATTGAAATACGCTTCTGTATAAGCATTTTCAGCTGTTAAATGATCTAAAACTTCTTTTGAGTCTCGTTGATTCATCCAAAAATAATCATCAATTCTCGTGTGATTATGCTTTGTTAACTCTGTTGTTTTTTTTACTGCTTTGGGTTCGCCCCCAGTATCTGTTGCTTTTTGTGCCATAGTTATAGTAGAAATTCCTAAACAAAAAAGAAGTAGTTTATTCATATAAATTGTTTGAGCAACCAAATTTACAAGTTTTTGTAGTTAATCTTTGACATCTTCATTGGAATCTTTTTTGTTTCATTAACTTTGTTTTATGAAGAAGCTTTACAAGTTTTTATTAAACAACCTTCCTCGACCGCTTTTGATACGGTTGAGTTATCCATTTAAAAAAGTCGCACCCCTTTTATACAAAGGTAATAATGTGGAATGTCCCGTTTGTGAACGTTCATTTTCTAAGTTCCTTTCGTATGGTGCTGATATTGTCCATAGAGACAATGTGTTGTGTCCCTATGATTTGACATTAGAGCGTCATCGACTAATGTGGCTCTATTTAAAAGATGAATCTAATTTCTTCACAGCGAATAAATTGGATGTATTACATATTGCACCTGAACAATGTTTTCATGCATTATTTAAAAAACAATCGAATTTAAATTATTTGACAGGCGATTTAGTTTCTCCAATTGCTGATATGCATTTTGATTTACACAATATTCCATTGGAAGACAATCGTTTTGATGTTGTTTTTTGTAATCACGTAATGGAACATGTGAATGATGCCATTCGTTGTATGTCTGAATTACACCGTGTTATGAAACCTGGAGGATGGGGAATCATGCAAGTTCCTCAAGACCATAATCGTGAAATAACATTGGAAGATCCAACGATTACTTCTCCAGAAGATCGTGAAAAATATTACTGGCAGAAAGATCACGTGCGCTTGTTTGGTCAAGACTATCCAAAATGGTTAGAAAAAGCTGGTTTCAGAGTGACAGTTTTTGACAAAGAATCCAAGTATGACCAAAAGAAGATTGAGCGTTTTAGATTGCAGAAAGAAGAAATTTTGTACATTGTACACAAAGATTAAGAGATGAAAAAAATTCTATTTAGTACTTTGGTACTAATCAGCTTGAGTTCATTTGGACAGAAAAACGTTTTTGTTACTATTTCTCCGAAATTCGCTGGAGCAGATTTGCAAATGGGAGTTGATTACACTTCCATAAATGGAGTTGTTTTAAACTTGGACCATTTCGATTA
>JBDKHH010000042.1:0-7928 GCA_039797785.1 Bacteroidota bacterium
ACATACTCCGTTTTAGGGTGGTCAGTATGCTCCGTTTTAGGGTGGTCAGCTTAAACCGTTTTGGGGTGGTCAACATGAGCGTTATTTCCATATACATCACGTAACAATTTTCTCAGACCAACCTTGTTTCGTTCTAACCAGACGTTACTTTTCACGTCGATCTTATACAAACCGATAATGCGATCGTCTGATGTTGTGATATTTCCCAACTCAAAAGCACCTTCAGTAATGTCGTTACTAGCCAATGAAATTGGTTTCGGTTGCATCAAGAGTTGTTTAGCTCCAAACACTTTTTTCAATACTTCTAACCAATTCTCATGATTATACGCCAATGAGAATATTTTTTGTAATTGTGCTTTATCCATGGTGTTTAAATGCTTTTTAATTCTTGTTTGATGAATGATGTCAGTTTGTCAATACTCGGTAATTGTAGCAAGTATTTACTCACAAACAGGTTTTGATCCATTCCTGCAGTTGCATATTCGACTAGTGCTTCGTTTGTGTCGGTAACTAGCAATATTCCTATTGGATCGTTGTCACCTTCTTCTTTGATTTCTTTCTTGTAGTAATTGAGGTAGGTGTTCAATTGACCAGCGTTTGCATGGTTGAATTCTTCCACTTTTAGTTCAATTAGAATGTGGCATTTCAAAATACGGTGATAGAATACCAAATCAATGAAGTAGTATTCATTCCCGATTAGTATTCGTTTTTGCCGTGTTTCCAAACAGAATCCGTGACCTAATTCCAAAATGAATTCGCGTAAGTGATCTAATAATGCAGATTCTAAATCACTCTCTTCAACAGCATCTTTTATAGGTAATCCTAAGAATTCAAATGTGTAGACATCCTTAACCAATCCTTTTTGTTGTTCCGGAATGGATGTTATGGCTGGCAACAATAGTTCCGGTTTTTTCGATATTCCTGAACGTTCATATAACAATGCATTGATCTGTCTTTTCATTTCTCGAACGGACCAGGTTCCTTTGATTGCTTCTATGGTATAGAATATTCTTTTCAATGGATCTGAGATTGTAATAAGTAGAGTTATGTGCGAAAATGAAAGCGATTCGATCATTTTTTGAGTTAATGCATACTGTCCCTGTTCGATTGGTTTCGAAGGTTTCGTCAATTCTGCAGACAGTGTCTGCGAAATGTTTTCCAATCGATTTTTGAATTCTTCGGACGGTGTCTGAAGAAACTTGTTTGAGGAGTTTTGCAATTCTGCGGACAGTGTCTGCAGAATCTCCGGAAAGGCAATATAGAATTCTCTAAAAAGATTTAAGTTTCTATAAGATAGTCCTTTAGAATTTGTCTCTTTTAACTTTCCAGCAATTGTTTCAAGTAGTCTATCTCCATAAGTTGCACGTTCCTCACCTTTTTGTTCAAACTCTACAATGTAACAACCAATTAACCAATTACGAATAGTCAATAATTGATTGACAGCTTTGTTTGCTTGCCAAGACAAACTTGAATCAATTTGTTGAATTTGTTGAACCAGGTTATCTATTCTCATGACACAAAAGTTTCAGTTATGACGATGTCCGGCGTAATGTTTACTTCAATTTCTCTGTTTGAATTCTCAGAATCAGCCTCAGAAGAAACTTTATATTTTTTAGACAACAAGACAATCAAATTATCTACCTGACCATGTGTGATGGCTCTTTTGTCCAGCTCACGTTTCATTTTACGGATTTCATTTGGAAGTGGTGTGAACGTTCCTTTGTCCACCAAATCAATCAATTCAGTGCAAGCCTTTTTGGTTTCTTCACTTCGGGTTATACCTTTTTGCTCACGAAGGAACTTTTTCGCTTGTGCACTAATTGCATCGGCTTTATCTGTGGTAGTTACACCTTCATCCGTAGCACTAAAAAACTCCTTATCAAATTCATCCAACGCAGCTTGAACTTGATCATAATGAGAATCAGGTAAGGTTCCATATGGTTCTGTTGAATTCGCCTCAAAGTATTCGGCTGCTTCAATAAACGTCAATTGTTTTACCGCTTTTTCAGAAGACACTTGATAGAATTCCATTTTGTATGGTGATTTCAGAAATACCAAACTCGAATTCTTTAGGGATTCATCTTTTGCATTCTCATTCTTACGCGCTGTGCGGGCTTTCATTGGAAATGCCTTAATACGTTTGAATTCAATAGGATTAGACTCCTTGAACTCTCGAATGAATCGAAGATATTTTAATCGTTTATCTTCTTCATCGGGCATTCCTTCTTTGAACAACTCAAACTGTTCTACTAATTCTTCATGAGTAAACACCTGAGCATCTTCACCAAACGCACTATGGAAACCTTGTAGTTTGATTAATGCATTTTTATACAACTTGATTTCATCATCACCTTGTTGTGACGGATAGAAATTGTAATTGTACACTACACCTGCAACACTACCAATACGGTTTATTCGTCCTGTACGCTGCATTAATCTAGTTGCATTCCAAGGAGTGTCGTAATTCACCAATACATTCGCTCGGTGAAGATTTACTCCTTCAGCCAATACATCAGTAGTGATCAAAATGTGATAATCATCTTTTCGTTCACCAATATAATTTGCATCGAAGTTTTTCTGGATTGTATCAAAGACCTTTTTACGGTTCTCAGAAGAAATCTTGAGCACTCCTTTATTATCGTAATCTTTTATATGCTTGTACAAATAATCAGCAGTATCATTGCTTTCCGTGAATATCACTAATTGCCCTGTTGGATTAATATCCTTATTGAAGAGTTCATTATCGAACGCTTTTAACAATTCATCCAATTTCGGATCTTCTTTTATTTCCGACCATTGTTTAAATAAATCTTGCAATAATAAATGATCCTTTTTTAAACCATCCAAGAAATCTTCATCAAAATCTTCTGCTTTGAAAACATTATTTCTTGGATTTTCAACACTGATACGTTCAATCAGTTCTTCAATTTCTTCCATTGAAAAACCTTTCTCCACTAATTCGTTGATGTTTAGATCTGGTGCAATTAAAACCTTATCATTTTCGAACATGTGAATCATTCGTTCAGTTGAGACCATCAAATTCTTCAATGTAATTTTGAATGCGTGAAAACTACTTTCGAGTCGCTTCACCATCAATGTTTTCATGATTCCAGCCAAAGACTTAGAGACCAATACAGCTTGCTCATAGTATTTATCTCGATCTTCTTGATTTAGGTAACGAATGGCTTGATAACGGTAATAATTGACTTTATCCTCGTCGGTCAAATAGAAAATCGTCTGATAAAACAACTTACCCAATTTTGAATTCAAGGAGTACACAACAGGCTTTAAAGGTGCAATCTCTGGAAATACAATTCCCTGGTCTCTCAAATCATCGATGTACTTCGGATAGTTTTTCAAGTCTCTTCTTGTACGGCGCACGGTAATTTGTGAAATCACACGTTCACGTATTTGATTGTACATATCACGTATGCGTTGAATCTCTGGATTATCCTCTTTCATGATATCCCGGTATTCTCGAATTATAGGACCAAAGAAAGATTGTAAGTTCGTGACAGGTAATGTACTTTTCCGTGCATCCTGGAACAATAACAACTGGTAATAAAGATCCTGTGGTCTATTATTCAATGGAGTTGCTGAGATCAGCATCACTTTTTTATTCTTTCCTTTCACCAATCCATCACCATTTCTAGGAGATTTGCATATGCGTTGTAATTGAGCAAAACTTGCAGAAGTATGATTACGGTATTTATGCGCTTCATCAACAAGGATTAAATCATAATCTTCTTTTAGCCAATAATTTAAATCTTCTCCTTTGATTATTTTATCTAAGCTCCCATTTGTGATAAATTTCGTGTGCTTATCTAATCCAAACATTCGGAAAGTACCTTTCCAGTTCTTTTCTAAAGCTGGTGGATAAACTACTAAGATTTTGGTATTCATGGAACCATTAGCAATCATAAATCGCTTTGCAATCATTGATGCGACAATAGTTTTTCCCAAACCAACAACATCAGAAAGGAAAAATCCATTGTGCTCCATCAACATTGAAAATCCTTGGTTTACCGCATCAATTTGATAGCTCAACTTTTTATATGTCTTTGGTAGATCACCTACAGTGTCTGGATCGTAATCAATGTTCTTCCCGAAGTATTCAATAAGTAACTTTAAGTAGATTTCGAATGGAGTATAATTCTGGCCAATGTGCGTTTTCTTCTTGAATTCTTGAATATCTGCTGGAAGAATAGCTGTAGATTGTTCCCAAAGTTTTACAAATTCTTGTTTGGTGAATTCAACATCGTCATAATCTTTAAGAGCAATATTCAATTCGTAATTCGGAGATTTTTTAATTCCAAGACCTGCTTCTGTTAAATTTGAAGATCCCATTATTACCCAACCATCAGAATGTTCAGTATGTTCTTCCGGAAGGAAAAGATAGAATTTTGCGTGAAGTGTTTTAGAATTGTGTGCACGAACTTCAATTCGTCCTGACATAAGGTCTTCGATAAAATTCAAAATTCCGGTTTCAACTTGTGCGCTGTATTTGGCATCTTTTAGATCCTGGATAAACCAATTCAAAAACTCTTGTTTGGTTTTACCTTCGTCACCAAAATAAAGCAATCCTTTTCTTTGAGAATCAGCGAACATTTCATCGACGTTGATGCCTACAAGAATTTTAATATCCTTGATATCTTTCAAATATTCTTGAAGTGCGAAATATCCTGATGATCTAAAATAACCAACGACAGCATGAAAAGCATAAATATCTTTCATGTTTTCTAAAATTCCTTTGAATTTTTGAAAAACAGTTTTATCCTCTGTATTTGTAAAAAACTTAGTGCTCATTTGTATTTTCTTTTAATAAATCTTTTGGAGAAACGGCAAGGATTTTTGCAATCTGATAAAGTATTTCCAAAGTGGGTTGCCGCCGATTATTGCAATAATCATTCACCATATTGAAGCTTTTACCAAGCTTTTCAGCTAACCAAGTTTGTTTTATACCTCTTTCCTGTAGAACTTCTTTGATTCGATTCATGCTATGTTTTATGAAGCGTTGAATATATGAATTAATACCAACTAATATTTGGTAGAAATATAGTAGTTATTAACATTTTGTATGTTCAGTAGTTTACCAATCGTTTCAAGATATGTGGTATAAAATGGGACTTATCTTGAATAGAAATGTAAGAATGAACTAACATCAAATTGATTCGTTTACATTTTGTGGTGAGATAAACCCTAAATTTTGGGGTCTATCTGACATCAAGATGTAATTCAAATGATACGCTTTGATCCGTATTGTGCCAAAAGAAATTCGATAGGGTTATTCTATGAAAACTTGGTTTATTTTAGTTTTCCGGCGCGTTATGTACCAGAATATGGTATAAAGCGCGCCAAAGTACTAAGATTATTTCCTCTTATCTTTCGTACTCTCAGGAAATGAGACGAGATTAAACATACTTCTCAACCTCGATCGTACACGGTTCCCATAGATTTTTTCCAGTTCATCCGCATTGAGATTTGTCGTTGCATGTGTAATGATTCCATAATTGACATGCATGTCGTAGCGTTGAAGTAAAATTTCGCCAACGGTGTTACATTCATTTCCGAAATGTTTAACATTTTGTTCTACGCCTAGATCATCTAAACAAATCGGTTTTTGCCTTCGTCCGTAATTGTGGATGACTTCATATCCGTCCTTGTGAAATTCAGTTGCAATTTCCCTGGTGCTTTTGACCGGGTATTTCTGAAATCGAAACATGAATTCCGGAAGAAGTGTCATGAGTGAGGTTTTACCACAACCAACCGGACCTGTTAACAGAATTCCTTTTTTGAGATCCAACCCATGGTGTTCACATTGTTCTTCAGACGAAATAGCATAGGAAATTAATTTGTGCAGAATATCTCGATCGTCAGGATTCAATGAAAAATCAGAACCGTATTTTTTACGGCCGAGATAATTGAGATAACGAATGCACATATTGAAATTGAATAGTCGATAATTGTTTTCGATGGTGTAGCATTTTTCTAGCATAATTTTGACTTTAGGATTTTAAGACATCAAGACTTTAGGACTTAATCACAATGGGACTGAGTAATCTTTGTTTTGATTGACATTGAGGTTTCCTGCAACTTTCGCTGGACCTGATGAGGTAGTTTTGTAATCGTTTGAGCGCTTGATCCAATTTCGTGCTGCAGCTTGCCAATTTTTCATTTTGGCTTTTCCACCTACAAGCCATCCGTTAGATTCGAAATGATTAAAAAACGTTTCAGCCTCAACATCATTTTTAAAAAAATCTTTCACCTCCTCAATACTTGGAGAATAAAAAGAAGTATTCTTTTTATTGTTTAAACTGTTTGTATTGTTTATACTGTTTATAGAAGGTACCAGAGCTTGTCCCACTACTAGTTCAGTACTTGGTTCACTACTTGTCCCACTAGTTGTCCTAGTACTTGTCCCGAAAATGGTCATGTCAATCAAACTGCCTCTTAGCGGATTGTGAGAAGGGTGATAAACCAGAAATCCTTTGGTGTGTAAATCTGTCAAGCACTTATGATACGTAGTCTTTGAACCGATTTTCGACACCTTCATAACGTCCGTTCTGCTAATCGACAACGGATTCTTGAAACGATTCATATTCCATTGGTAAAACAACGCCAGATACAAACTGACGTGTGAAGGATTAAACTCATCATCTTTCGACAATCGATCAATGGCAGCCGTTAGTTGGCTGATATAGTTCATGACAGACCATTGTTGATTGTGTTCTTCTGAAGAATTCTCAGAATTTCGTCATTGTCGTAATAGATTACTCCACCCATTTTCGAATAGGGAATAGTTCCATTGATCCGTAGATTTTGTAAAGTGCCTGGTGAAATACTTAGCATTTTTCTAACCTCTTTCGATTTCAGCCATTTTTTGTTTTGAGCCGATTGAGAATTAGGAAATAGGGATTTTAATTCCTGCAGTAATTCTTTTTTAAAATCCTGCAGATCTTCAATTGTTAAAACTGTTGTTGCCATAACTTGCTTCTTTTTAATGTTCGTTTGGCAAAATTGAGGTGTTTTGAAATGATTCTTTCCCAAGGTGTACCCAAGTTGGTAAAGATTTTCATTCATTTTTTGATTGTAAAAAGTGAAATAGCCAATTGGCGGGGTTTTCAGAAGACGGTAAGATTCAAAAACTATGAAAAAGGCAAAAAAATACCCCATATGGAAAATTACATATGGGGTTTATACTAAAAATGCTTTCATGAGACTTTAGAAAGTTAAAAGTTTTGGAAATAAGGAATTTAAGTCTGAGTAATTGAAATCAATACACTTTTTTCTGAATAATTTTCCCAAGGTGTACCCAAGTTGGGAAAAATTATTCGAAATTATCATCAAAATCACGCTCCAGGTTATCCAACATTTGACGAATAAACTTGAAGCGTTCACCCTTTCTTTCCTTGATTTCATTACGCTTACCGTACACATCCTTGATCTCAATATTGAATATGGGGGCAAGCTGTGCACATAGTGTTTTAAGGTCAATTTCTCCCTTGTTGACAGAAGCTATTGCATGGAGTCCTGAAATCAATTCTACGAAATCAATTTTCTTAAATGACCACGAAAAAGTTGAAAGATTGGAATCAATGGGTACTTTTTTGTCATTTTGGTCGAAGTGTTCAATCAAAAATTGATACGCCAAAAGATAAGCTGCCAACACATCATAACCGGTGGAGAGTTTGTGGTTATAAAAAAGGGAAGAGCAATCTAATTTAATGCTGCTTGAACGAAGAAAATAACGTTCATCATCGTGAGTAGAAGAACTATTGTAGTAGCGTATGAATTCAGGATAATCCAAATAATGTTCTTGGATAAAATTCAATTTTTTTTCAACTAATGACCTGAATTTCTTTTTGTTGCATGAAAGTCGAAACAATTCAAGTTTCCTGAGTTTGGTATAAAAAATATGCATTGCGAAA
>JBDKHH010000043.1:0-9121 GCA_039797785.1 Bacteroidota bacterium
ATCAACAAAATCAGTTAGCATACAATCAAGAACAAGTATTGCCTTTTATTCGTCAAACGTTTTCAGAAGCGCATTATGAAAAGCAAATTGATTTAAAGGAAGCGAATTTCTCGAAAGAAAGCAGAGAACGTTTGGTGAAGGTTTTAAACGCAAATTATGCAGGTGAATTAACGACAGTTGAGCAAAAAAAGAACCTCAATCTTCTTGATAATTCTTCCACATTTACCATCACAACTGGTCATCAGTTGTCGATTTTTACAGGACCAATTTACTTTATTTATAAAATTCTGCATGTCATTCGTACAGCCGAGGAATTGAACAAAATCTATCCTGAAAACCACTTTGTACCTGTGTTTTGGATGGCTTCAGAAGATCATGACTTCGAAGAAATTCAGTCGGTTGAAGTGTTTAATCGTCAGATGACATGGGATTCTACTCAAACTGGACCAGTTGGAAGATTTAGTTTGGATGGATTGGACAGTTTAAAGAAAGAGATTGCTGGCTTTTTTGAAAATCAACCTGAGAGTGAGATACAAGCAATTTTTGATGCCTATGATGGAGAAAATTTGGCAGAAGCTACGTTCAATCTAGTCAACAAATTGTTTGGAGAATATGGTTTAATTGTCGTAGACGGAGATCAACGAGAATTGAAAAAAGCAATGATTCCCCTTGTTGAAAAAGAATTGAAGGAACAATTTTCGTTTCATGCAGTTCATAAGACAAATGAACAAATCCAAAAAGAAGGATTGAAATTGCAAGTCAATGCGCGTGAAATAAACTTGTTTTATATTGAAGATCAGATTCGCGAGCGTATTTTGCATTTGGATGAAGGGTTTTTTATAGAAGGGAAAGGGAAATTTTCCTACGATGAATTGATTCAATTAGTGAACAATCAACCTGAATGTTTTTCTCCAAATGTTATTTTGCGTCCCGTTTATCAAGAAACAATACTTCCGAATCTATGTTACGTTGGTGGCGTTGGTGAAATATCTTATTGGTTGCAATTAAAAGGAGTTTTTGATGCGCTCGAATTGGTCTATCCTTTAATTCAAGTGCGTTCTTCGCTTTTATGGGTAGATGCTGTAACGACTAAGCGTTTGGACAAAGCGGAAATAGTTCTGGAAGACTTATTTAAAGATAGTTCGGATGTTAAAAAGCACTATTTAGCTGAAAATGCTTCAGAAGAAATTGATTTCGAAAAGATTGATCTACAATTTGAGGAATTAAGAATGGCCATCATTGATAAAATTGATGCGATTGATCCTAATTTGGACAAATATGCTCTTGCAGAAACAATAAAAATGCAAAAGCAATTAGAAAGCATTAAGGAAAAACTTACCAGAAGCGTGAAACATCGTCACGATGCCGGACTTAAAGCAATTGACCAAATATTTGAAAAATTGTTTCCAAATGGCGGAATGCAAGAGCGTACAATGAACTTGATTTCAATGTGTGCAGATGGTAAAGTGAACTCGAAGATTTCACAGTTACATAGTTTCATTGATCCTTTTGATCCTGATTTTGTGATTATTCGAGAATCTTAATTCTAGCTATACAACGTTTGTTGTTGTATTTACACGCTAAGCATCTCGAATTTATAATATTTCCTTTCTCATTTCGTTAGTAGTACTATTTTTGTCACATGCGTTTATTATTGATTGCCGTTTTAGTCGTTTCGTTTCCTGTTCTCGCTCAAAAAGCGACGGTTACGGGTCGATGTATTGATAAACGCAGCAAAGGACTTGAGAATGTTCAAATTAAAGTTACGGCAGATTCCAATTTAATCGTTTACACAAATACCTTAGGAATTTTTGAATTTTCTGTCAATTTAAATCAGCAGATTTCATTGGAGATGCTTGTGAATGACTTGACGGAAACGAAACAAATTGACGTCAAAAATCAAGCGATAATCCGTGTTGGTGATGTGAAATTTGGCTTCATTCAAGAAGATGAGGTGAAAATTCAAGGTGTCAGAACAGAGCCTTTTGAAATTCCAAAATTACCGTATTACGATGCTCAGAAACTTCCTTTAGGTTCTGTTGAACGTTCGTTGGTTTATATGACAGCGGCATCTTCGAATAATGAATTGACATCCAATTATAATGTCCGCGGAGGAAGTTATGATGAAAATTTAGTTTATGTCAATGGATTCAATATTTATAGACCATTTCTAACGCGCAGTGGACAGCAAGAAGGTATGAGTTTTATCAATTCTGCCTTGGTGAAATCGGTTCGTTTCTCAGCTGGAGGTTTTGATTCGCAATATGGAGATAAATTGAGCTCAGTTTTAGATATTGAATACAAAACACCAGAGAAACTGAAAGGATCAGCAATGGCTTCCTTGATGGGGGTTGAAACACATTTTGAACACAATCCAACTTCTCGATTCGATTATTTGATTGGTGCACGATATCGCTCAAATGGTTATTTGCTAAATTCATTGCCTGCAAAAGGTGCATATAATCCTGTTTTTTGGGATGCTCAGTTTTTAACCAATTTTTCTGTTACAGAAAATATTAAATGGAGTGTAATTGGCCATTTCTCAAGTAATAATTACCGTTTTGCACCTCAAACTCAAGAAACAGATTTTGGAACTGCCAACGAAGCTTATTCGTTTAAAATCTACTTTGATGGTCAGGAACAAACAAGGTTCCAAACAATGATGGGAGGAACGTCCTTGAAAATCAAAGCAAATAAAAAAACGCAATTGGATTTTTATGCAACGGTGTTTAATACGAATGAACGTGAATATTTCGACATTCAAGGTCAATATTACATCAATGAATTAGAAATGGATCCATCCAAAGAAAATTATGGTGATTCAATCGCTGTTTTAGGAATTGGAACCTTTTTAAACCATGCCAGAAATAAGCTAAACGCAACAATCTTAAATGTTTATCACAACGGTCAATATGTTCTGAAAAGCAAGTTTAAGGATGCTGAACGTGTACACTTTACAAGTCAAACATTCAATTGGGGAGTCAATTTTCAACACGATGATTTTTATGATGTTCTTAGTGAATGGAAGATGATTGATTCTGCAGGATACAGTGTGCCGCAAGGAACAAGTAATCAAGTTGAATTATACGAAACAATTAAAGGTAAATTAACACTTCAATCCAATCGTTTAACTGGATTTGTTCAAATGAACTCAAGCTGGTTAAATACCAAACGTGACTTCCCAGTTGCGCTTGATAAAAAAGTAAAAGAGAAAGGAAAGAAAGTGCTAAAAACGTTCAGAGATACGATTGTTGAATCGAGTTCGCGTTTTGCTTTAAGTTATGGAACGCGTGTTGGGTATACAACAATTAATCAAGAAATGTACATTACTCCGCGTGCTTCTATTTCGTATTTCCCACGTTTGTACATGGTGAATCACGGACGCATTAAACGCCGTGATATGGGAATTCGTTTGGCATCTGGATTGTATTATCAGCCTCCGTTTTACAGAGAATTTCGAACGTTTGATGGTCAGCTAAATTTGAATGTTAAATCCCAAAAATCATTTCACGTTGTTGCAGGTACAGATGTTTATTTCAACATGTGGAACCGAGAAGTACCATTTAAATTTACAGCAGAAGCGTATTACAAATACTTGTGGGATGTGAATCCGTATGAAATTGACAATGTTCGTACGCGTTATTATGCGAACAATGATGCAATCGCTTATGCTTACGGGATTGATATGAATATCAACGGGCAATTTGTTGAGGGAATCGAGTCCTTTTTTAAGCTGGGAATATTATCGACAAAAGAAAACATCCTGAATGATTCGTACAAAGAATTTTACAATCAAGCGGGTGAAAAAATCATTTTTGGATACAGCGAAGATCAAGTTGTGGTTGATAGTGCAACAATTTATCCAGGATACATTCCACGTCCAACAGATCAATTCATAAATGTTGGCGCCTTGGTGCAAGATAGAATGCCTGGTTTTGAAAGTTTCAGTGTTCAAATGGGCTTACAGTTTGGTTCACGTTTACCGTATGGTCCGCCAGATTTCGAGCGTTACAAAGATACATTGCGCATGAAATCCTATTTCCGTGTTGACATTGGAATGTCGTATGATTTCTTATACAAGAAAAAAGAAAAGAAAAACTTTATTACGCGCAATTTTACGGATGCCGTTGTCTCGTTTGAAGTCTTTAATTTACTGGGGATCAACAATGTTTTATCGAAACAATGGATTCAGGACGTTGAAGGGAAATATTATTCGATTCCAAACTATTTGACACAACGCAGATTCAATTTAAAATTGATTTTGAGATTCTAATCTGTTACCTTTTCATTCTTCTCATGTTCTATGAATATGAGAAACTCTTACTTTTTACTGGCAATCATTCTTTTGGTGAAAGGGTATGCCGCAGCGCAAGTCAATGTTCGTGCGAACATTCGATTTAAAGACACCGTAAATGTGGAAAAGTATAAACCAGATGACAATGGCTTTTCATACCTTAAACTTAAAATGCAACCCGGTGATTACGTGATTCAGAATTTGGATGAACTGTCTAAATTAGCCAATCAGACAATTGTTGGAGTCGATTTGGTATATTCTGATTATCCCGTTGGAGAAGATTTTTCTGAATTGAATCGAAAGCGTATTCTTGAATTATACATGCAATTTCCTGTCGCATTTGGAGATCCAATGATTCAATGGCAAATAGTGAAACAAACAGGAGTTGAGCACACTGGCGGTATTCAAAATTATTTTCATGGGATTACAATCTATTATCGTCCAATGCCAAGTTATGCTTCAGAAAATCAAACGATATCGAATATTGTTGATGGTAAAACACCACCAGCCGATTCAACATTACTTAAAGTGTTTACGCGCTCTAAAACGTGGAAAGATATGCTGGTAGTCTGCGATGTTACTGGAAGTATGTCGCCGTATACAGCTCAATTGTTGTTGTGGATGAAGAGTAATCAAAAATTGAAAACCTTTAAACAAATTGTGTTTTTCAACGACAATGAAGAGAAAAGTACGAATCAATTGGCGGCATTAGATGAAGTTGGAATTTGGACAATAGAAACAGGCAACTCAGATAAAGTCGTGGACAAAGCCTATGAAGCAATGCAAAAAGGTAATCATTATGAAAACAACCTTGAAGCGATTTGTTATGCAATAAAGAAATACCCTGAGAACAAACAAAATGTGGTGATGATTGCTGATAATTGGGAAACACCTTGTGATATGAAATTACTCGATTTCTTGAAAAAAGAGAAAGTGGTTGTGCACATCGTTGTTTGCGGTGTTACAGACCGAATGAATACTTCTTATTTGGATATTGCCTACGCAACTGGAGGCTCCGTTCACACCATGGAGGAAGATTTGGTTGACATCGCAACAACCGGAGAAGGAAAAACGATTAAAGTTGGCGAGTTAAAATTCAAAATGACGGGAGGACGATTTGTTCAACTGTAAAAGTGAAAAGGAGATTCAATCGAATCTCCTTTTGTTTTAATCTAACTTTCGAACGCGTTGTCGATTATCAATGTAATTTTCAATGGCTTCTTTTGATGTATACCAATTTTTACCTTCTTTATATGCATCTATTTTTCCTTGACGCGCGAGTAAACTGACATAGGCTTTGCCATAAGGAAAACTTGGCTCACTAACAATCGATTGAATTGGTTGGTAATCATAACCTTCATTTGGTAGTGAATTCAAATAAATGGTCAAGGATCGTTCACATGCTTGAATCATAAGCAATAACAGCGCATCAAAATTGCCATTGTTGGCTTGGTTTAAGGCGTTGTAATATTTCTTTCGATCGTTTTTCAAAATGATTGCAGGCGGAAAACCAGCTCTCATGAGAATCAAATTCATTGCTAACCGAACAGTTCTTCCGTTTCCATCGAAGAAAGGGTGAATCCAAACAAAGCGATGATGAAACACTGTTGCCAAAACGATTGGATCCAAATTATCTGGGTTTGAATTGACGTAATTGATCAGTTCTTCAAACAGTTTTGGAACTTTTTGCGCATTGGGTGGGAGGAAGTTTGCACCGTTGATGCGGACTCCAGCATTGCGTATTCGACCAGCAAAATATTCTTCGAGATTGTTAAGAACTACAGAATGAATGGAAAGAATATCAATTTCACGCATAGGATTTGATACATCTGCCAAGGAATAAACCGTATTGATTGCCTTATCGTGATTAAACGTTTCGAAATGCTCTCTCAAACTTTTTCCTTTGACAGTTATTCCTTCTTGAAGAATTAATTGCGTTTCTTGAAGTGTGATGGTATTGCCTTCAATGGCATTTGAGTTATAGGTCCATTCAAAGGATAAGTTTTCTTTTAAACGATCTAAAATTACTGCAGGAAGTGGCCTGAAAGCATCGATTTTCTTCTTTTTTTCTAGTAAACGATCAATGCTTTGTTGGTGCTTTTCAATAATATCTTTATGAATTTTCCACATAACTCATTCTTTAATATCGCTAAGTTACAAAATTCATCTAAACGATATTTAGATACATAAATATTTTAACATCTTTTTTCCAATTTTTTGTACCTTCGTACCTCTTAAAAATGACTTATAAATTGCTTTAATGGAAAAAGTAGAACCGTATATTCCTCAAAATAAAGTGCGTATCGTAACAGCTGCTTCGTTGTTCGATGGACATGACGCTGCAATCAATATCATGCGTCGTATTATTCAAGCAACTGGTTGTGAAGTAATTCACTTAGGTCACGACCGTTCAGTTGAAGAAGTTGTGAACTGTGCCATTCAAGAAGATGCGCAAGCAATTGCAATGACATCTTACCAAGGTGGACACACAGAATACTTCAAATACATGCACGATCTTTTGAAGGAAAAAGGCGCGCCACACATTAAAATCTTCGGTGGAGGAGGTGGAACAATCCTTCCGTCTGAAATTGAAGAATTACAAGCATACGGAATTACACGTATTTATCACCCAGATGATGGACGTTCAATGGGCTTGCAGGGAATGATCAACGATTTGATTCAAAAATGTGATTTCCCAGTTGGACAAAATGTTCAAGCGCAAGTAGATCAGTTAAAAGCGAAATTTGTTCCTGCAATTGCTCGTGTTATTTCTGCAGCTGAAAATTTTGGTGAAGAATCAAAAGATATTTTAACGCAAGTGCATGAATTGGCAAAAACGACTTCGGTTCCAGTTCTTGGTATTACAGGTACTGGTGGTGCTGGAAAATCGTCTTTGGTGGATGAATTGGTTCGTCGTTTTTTAATTGATTTTCCAGAAAAACAAATCGCTGTTGTTTCTGTCGATCCGTCAAAACGTAAAACAGGTGGAGCGCTTTTAGGAGATAGAATTCGTATGAATTCAATCAAAAGTGACCGAGTTTATATGCGCTCATTAGCAACACGTCAATCGAATTTAGCATTGTCGAAACATGTTGCTGAAGCGATTATGGTGTTGAAAGCGGCTGAATATGATTTGATTATTCTTGAAACTTCAGGTATTGGTCAATCAGATACAGAAATTTTAGATCACTCAGATGTTTCGTTGTATGTAATGACGCCAGAATATGGTGCTGCGACGCAATTAGAGAAAATTGATATGTTGGATTTCGCTGATGTAATTGCATTGAATAAATTCGACAAACGCGGAGCTTTAGATGCATTACGTGATGTGCGTAAACAATACCAACGCAACCACAATCTTTGGGAAGCGGATGTAGATTCAATGCCTGTTTATGGTACAATCGCATCACAGTTCAATGATCCAGGAATGAATTCTTTGTATAAAGTGATTATGGATAAAGTTGTTGAGAAAACAGGTGCAGACTTGAAATCAACTTTCCAGATTACGAAAGAAATGTCCGAGAAAATCTTCGTGATTCCGCCGGATCGTACACGTTATTTATCTGAGATTTCTGAAAACAATCGTGCGTATGACAAATGGGTCGATGCGCAAGTAAAAGTTGCCGATCGTTTACAAGGATTGTATTCATCAATTGAAACAATTGGTTCGTCTTCTCTTGAGGATAAAGATCGTTTGGTGAAAGCCTTACAAGAAACATTTGAAACTGAAAAATTAAACTTTGACCCTAAAAACTGGGATATTTTGCAAAAATGGGCTGATAAAAAAGCCATGTATAAAAATCCAACGTTTGAATTCAAAGTACGTGATAAAGTATTGAAATTAGATACGCATACAGAATCACTTTCGCACCTTCAAATTCCAAAAGTTGCTACACCGAAATACAATGGTTGGGGCGATATTTTACGTTGGTCATTGCAAGAAAATGTACCGGGAGAATTCCCTTACACTGCAGGATTATTCCCATTCAAACGTGAAGGAGAAGATCCAACTCGTATGTTTGCAGGTGAAGGTGGCCCAGAGCGTACAAATAAGCGTTTCCACTATGTTTCTCTTGGAATGCCAGCAAAACGTTTGTCAACGGCGTTCGATTCAGTTACACTTTATGGAAATGATCCAGATGTGCGTCCAGATATTTACGGTAAAATCGGAAATTCAGGTGTATCCATCTGTTGTTTAGATGATGCGAAGAAATTATACTCTGGTTTCGATTTATCTCATGCAATGACATCTGTTTCCATGACAATCAACGGTCCAGCACCAATGTTGTTAGGATTCTTCATGAATGCTGCGATTGACCAAAATTGTGAGAAATACATTGTAGCAAACGGTCTAGAAGCTGAAGTTGAAGCTAAAATTGCTGCGATTTACAAAGAAAAAGGTGTTGAGCGTCCACGTTACCAAGGTGATTTACCTGAAGGAAACAATGGATTAGGTTTAATGCTTTTGGGTGTAACAGGTGATCAAGTTTTGCCATTGGATGTTTACAACCAAATCAAAGCGGAAACATTAACGCAAGTTCGTGGTACGGTTCAAGCAGATATTTTAAAAGAAGATCAAGCACAAAACACATGTATTTTCTCAACGGAATTTGCATTGCGTTTAATGGGTGACGTTCAAGAATATTTCATCGACAAAGGAGTTCGTAATTTCTATTCTGTCTCTATTTCAGGATATCACATTGCTGAAGCAGGAGCAAATCCAATTACACAATTGGCGTTTACTTTAGCGAATGGATTCACGTATGTTGAGTACTACATGAGTCGTGGAATGAGTATCAATGATTTTGGACCAAACTTATCGTTCTT
>JBDKHH010000044.1:0-2718 GCA_039797785.1 Bacteroidota bacterium
TTTTATATCTATTTCATTGTGTATCTTCGAATAAAATAAAGTGAAATGGTAGAATATTGGCATAGTTTATCGAATGTGAACAAAATTAAGTTTGTTTTAAGTATCATTCTAGGAATTCTAGGTGTTGTATTTGCAACTTTGAATTGGACAGAACAAGAAGTTCATTTATTGGTGACCAAAGCAAAAATGCCATTGACTTTATTGATTATTTTCTCTGTTGTTGTTGGATACGCTTTATCGTTTGTGTTCAGCTATCGCAAGTTCAGAACGAAAGACCGTGAAATAGAAGCATTGAAAAGAGAAGTAGAAGAGTTGAAAGAACAACTTTAAGCTTCTTTCGAATTTCTTTTCGGACGTTTTTCTAAATTTCCTTGGCAATTTGGACAGATAAAGTTCAAGTTATTCTTTGTGCATTCCTCGCAAAAAGTACATTCATACGAACAGATGTAGGCTTCATCACTTACGTGTGGCAATTCTTTGTTGCATTTTTCGCAATGTGACTTCAATTCCAACATATCAACGAATGTATTGACTTAAGTTAGCGTAAAATTTGATAATAAACGCAATAGGGAAAACAATCAATGATACAAAGAATATGCGCGAACCGTGTTTACGAACCGTTTCATCATAGGAGTACACTTGTTTGCCGTTTGGAAGATTTTTCTTCGTTTTCCACAGGAAATAGCCGATTAGCAAACCGAAAAATCCACCACCAAACGCCATGATGTAACCAAAAGTAATCCATCCAGTTTGACCTGATTCAGGTTGTGAAAGTTCAATGATGCGTTCTGTCTTTTGTTGTTTTAAAGCATGTTCATCAATGGAAACATTGCGACTTTCTAATAGTTTACGACTGATGGCAATATCGTGTTCGCTCCATTCATACGAGTGAATTAATACATTTTTTAACTCGTCATCAGTAAATTGAAAGAGGTAATAATCCTCATCCAAATCTTCCAATCGAGTATCATTTGCAGCAAGTAAAAGTTCATCTGCACGATCGAAATCATCTTCTGATAGACTTAATTCAAATTTAGGATTCACCGAAGCACCAGCCATTGTTCCTTCTAAATCGGTTGTGTTGATAGCAATTTTAGAAACAATTGAATGTTCTTCAAACAATTGTTGTACAAATTCTGCTTCTTCTTTGGTTGAATAACGTCTGAAAACGACAAATTCTGTCTCCATTCCTTAAAGATTGAATTTTTTCTTGAATCCGTCTAGTCGCGAATTTGGGACAAAGAAGAAATCACCTTCTTCAGCTTGTTTGCCTGTTTCTTGGATAAATTTAAACTCCTTAATTCCGAATTGAGTGTATCCCAACGAAGTAAATAACTCCATCATTTCAGGAAGATTTTTTTCTGCAATTTCAATTTGAACGTATGGCAAGTGTTTCTCAAGAACTGGTTTAATTTCTTTGAAAACATTCAATTCATAGCCTTCAATATCACATTTGATGTAATCCAAACGATCTAAATCGGCCAACAATTCACTTCCTTTGACAATGGCAACGTCTTGTGTTGCGTGTAGTTTTTTCTCTTCTTCAGATTCAGCAATGTGCGGCAAACCTGTACGAATCATTCCGTTTGATTCAGGTAAAACCATTGTAATTGTTCCTTTCTCAGTTCCCAAAGCTACATTGTACAACGTAACGTGTGGAAACTTTTTCATGAAATAGGAAAGCGTTTCAAAGAAAATCGGAACTGGTTCAATTGAGATTAATTTCCCCTTATTGGCAAGTCGTGCAAAGTTTTTAGAAAAGTAGCCCAAGTTAGCGCCGATGTCTAAAACAGAAAAGTTGGGTTCAATCAATTGCTTCACCATGTAGTGGTATTTGAAGCGTGCATCATTTTTCAGGAAACCGATTGAATATAAGAAGTAGAAACTTCTGTGCAATGTTTTAAGGTAAGCACGTTGGCTTAACAATTTGAAAAGTAATTTTTTTAAAGTTCCCATCTGTTGATCATCAATAAGAAAACGAAGTTAGTATTTTTTTTAATGAGTTTGAATTCGAATCCTTGTGTTTAGCGAACATGAATTTCTTTATATTTGTTGCAGAGGTACATCCACACGATTGGAGCAGTGACCTTATCCGTTTTTCGGAGCCCATGCAGATTCTCTTGAAGCTTAACATTTATGACCATCAAGGAAGTCTCAGGCAGGCAATGGCGGGCTGCATCTCGATTTATCGGGAAGAGATTATTTCAAACAGCAGATTACAGCGACTGTCGGCAACCTTAACCGTGTTTTCTGAAGCTTCAGAAAACCCAACTGCATGGGTTTTTTACAATATCTTCACTTCCGTTCTACGGTTTTCTTGATGCATATCTTCTGGACAAGTCACATTGTTTTTACACTTGTTTAGCAATTGTGTTTCTCCGTATCCTTTTGCTGTAATTGAAGATTTTCTAACGCCTTTCGAAATCAAATAATCAACGCAACTTTGCGCACGTGCTTGCGATAGCTTCATGTTGTAAGCGTCACTTCCGCGGGCATCTGTGTGTGCACTTAATTCGATGGTTAAATCATTTTTCTTAATGAAATCAGCCAATTTATCCAATGCAATTTTACTTTCTGGACGCAAGGTAGATTTGTTTAAATCATAGAAAATGTTTTCCAATTTGAATTTTTCACCTTTCACAATAGGAGGGAGACGCAATTCCAAATCGATAACTTTGTCGTTTTCGTTGGTACTGTTGAATGCTACATTGTCGTCCA
>JBDKHH010000045.1:0-4846 GCA_039797785.1 Bacteroidota bacterium
CCAAAAATAAACACTTCCATGCCTAAATAGTCCGTTTTGAAAAGAATTTCCATATTATTTTTTCGTGCGACCTTTTGCGAAGGGAAATTATCTAAGTCAATAATTGAAATATAGTG
This sequence comes from Bacteroidota bacterium, assembly GCA_039797785.1. Classification (GTDB taxonomy): domain Bacteria; phylum Bacteroidota; class Bacteroidia; order Flavobacteriales_D; family Crocinitomicaceae; genus M0103. The sequence continues at coordinate 117 of JBDKHH010000045.1, forward strand.
TTCTGAAAGTCCTGATTCCCTTCCAAATTTCTTTAATTGTTGCGCAGCTTCACTGGCATAACCATTTCCCCAAAATCGCGGTTTGAACGAATAAGCGATTTCATAGTATTCTGTTTCATTCAATTCACGCGGAATAATTCCCGCCATTCCAATAAATTCGCCTGTTTCTTTCAATTCGATGGCTAGATGTCCCAAACCTTGATTTTCGTAACGGTCAAATTGAGCTGTAATCCAACCTGTTGCTAACTCTAAGGGTGTTTTCGTTAAATCCATTCCGAGAAAATGAATTCCAGGATTGTTTTCAAAAAACTCTAACCAATTGGGAATATCTTCAGGTCTTAATTTTCGATAATTGAGTCGATCGGAAGATTGTGAGAAATAATTCATTTCTTCTTTGTTAAGTTTTCATCGCGACGGAATTTCACAATTTTCGTAACTAAATCCAATGGTAGAGGAGAAGTATGTGGAAATTGAACTGAACCTTTTGCGTTTTTATAAATTTTAATTTCTTCCTGAAAATGACTAATGCCATTTGCACCTGGATAAAAGCCAATATGATTTTTGTATCCAGCGAAATAAACTAAAATTCCTTTTAATTTGTAGGCTGGCATTTTGTAGGAGATAACTTCTTCCGCTTCCGGAGCAGCGGCTCTAATTGTTGAACGAATCAATTCTAAGCGTTCCTGAACTTCTGAAGGAAAGGTCGAAATGTAGTGATCAATTTCATTCATTCTAAACTATTTTTCCAAGATTCCTTTTAGTTTTTTCAGACTGATTTCAATATCGTTTCCAAGGATTTTATCGAAATTCATAAAGAACATCATTGCATTCATTGGATAAGCCATACTACTACTCATTCCCCATGTTACACGCGATTGTGTTGCTGTTAATGCGTCAATTTTAAATGGTGTTTTTGCTACTCCTTTGAACGGACGTAGAAAACGAACTTCAATTTCAATCAATTTCGCTTCTGTTAATCCAATCAATTCTTGTTCACCTGCTCCAGCTTGTTTGTTCTTACTGTCCCAAGCATAGATAAAACCAATTTGACCATCTTCACCAGTTAGTTCCACATCCATCGTTGGATCTGTCATGACCCATTTGCTGAATTTTTCCTGATTTTTTAAGTGGCGTAAATAGTCATAAACATCCTGAGAAGAACGATTGATGGTGATTGAACGTTCCATCGAATAATCTTTCTTTGAAAACAATGCTGCAATTAGTAGTAAAGCAATAATTCCAACGATTCCGAGTAATATGTAAAGTAAAATTGTCATAGTTTGTTTTATGAAAGTGAATCAACGTAAATTTTAAAGTTGTTTAAGATCAATTGCCATCCTGTTTCTTGCATTTCCAATGAGTTTTCAGATTCTGGCTCAAACGATTCAATGACCGTTACTTCTCCATTTTCTTCCGAAAACTCAATCACAACTTTTCGCTCATCATCCAAGGTGTAAGCAATTGTTTTAAATTGTTCAACAGTTGTGAATGTTCCGCTAAAGTCAAATGAAAAACTTTCATCCTTTGCAGCCATGGTGGTCATGAAACGTCCTCCGACTTTTAAATCAATTTCTGCATAGGGTGCGTGCCAATCATCCGATGCGAATGTCCATTGTGTAATATGTTCAGCAGAAGTCCAAGCAGCCCAAACAAGCTCCATTGACGAGTGAATTGTGGTTTTAACAGTGATCATAAAGACGAAAATAGTAAATTGATTGAATATTAAAAGGATTTGTTAAATTTTTAAAGTGATTTTTTGCGCTCTTCTAAAGCATACAGTTCATCACGAAGTCTCGCAGCTTCAATGAAATCGAGTTCTTTCGCGGCTTTTTCCATTTCTTTGCGTGTGAACGTAATCGTTTTCTCCAATTGTTCAACTGACATAAAGGCAATTACAGGATCTGCGGCAATCGATAGTTCTTCCGTGTATTCGTATTTCAAATTGCGCGTTGCAGGGTCTCCATCCGCTACTTTTGTGGATTCCATGATTTTGGCTTTGGATTTATTCAATGCGGTCGGAACTTTTCCATGTTCTTCGTTGTAAGCAATTTGAATCGCTCTTCTGCGTGCCGTTTCTTCAATTGTTTTGCGCATTGAATCCGTCATTTTATCGGCGTACATGATGACCATACCATTGACATTTCGCGCAGCACGACCTGTTGTTTGTACAAGCGATCGCACATTTCTCAAGAATCCTTCCTTGTCGGCATCGAGAATTGCTACCAATGAGACTTCAGGTAAATCCAATCCTTCACGTAATAAATTCACACCGATCAATACATCAAACGTTCCTAGACGCAATTGTCTCAAGATTTCAACACGTTCAATTGTATCTACATCACTGTGAATATAACGACATGGAATTCCCAAACGATCCAAGTATTTGTACAACTCTTCGGCCATTCGTTTGGTTAAGGTTGTTACAAGTGTACGTTCGTCTCTATCTATTCGTAAATGAATTTCTTCAATTAAATTGTCAATTTGATTTAAACTTGGTCGTACATCGATGATTGGATCCAATAATCCGGTTGGACGAATAACTTGCTCAACCAATATTCCCTCAGATTTTTCTACTTCGTAATCTGCTGGAGTGGCAGAAACATAAATTACTTGATTTAACAAGGTTTCGAACTCTTCAAATTTCAACGGTCGATTGTCTACTGCCGCTTGTAAGCGAAAACCGTAATCCACCAAGTTGATTTTTCGCGCACGATCACCTCCGTACATTGCGCGTATTTGAGGAATCGTAACATGACTTTCATCAATCACCATCAAGAAATCATCTGGGAAATAATCCAACAAACAGAACGGTCGTTCACCCGGCTGACGTTGGTCAAAATAACGTGAATAGTTCTCAATTCCTGAGCAATAACCCAATTCACGGATCATTTCCATATCGTAATTAACACGTTCCTCCAAACGTTTCGCTTCTTCAATTTTTCCTTCAGCTCTGAAATTTGCAACCTGAACAACCATGTCTTCACCGATTTGGTCAATTGCTTTTCGCGTTGTTTCAGGACTTGAAACGAAAATGTTCGCAGGATAAATGTTAATGTCTTGAAATACTTCAATTTTGGAATTTGAAACTGGATCAATCGAAGAAATAGCCTCAATGTCATCTCCCCAAAACTCAATACGAATGGCGTGATCTGCATACGCTAAGAAAATATCAACTGTATCACCTTTTACGCGGAACATGCCTCGTTTGAATTCTACATTCGCTCTAGAGTATAGATTTTCAACAAGTTTGAACAAGAATTTATTGCGTGAAACAGTTTGTCCAACGCGCAAACTGATAATACTATTTGCAAACTCATTCGGATTTCCAATACCATAAATACAGGAAACCGATGAAACAATTATAACATCTTTTCGACCAGAAAGTAAGGCTGAAGTAGCCGATAAACGTAATTTTTCCAGTTCATCGTTTACTTGTAAATCCTTTTCGATATACGTTCCAGTAACCGGCATAAATGCTTCTGGCTGATAATAATCATAGTATGAAACGAAATATTCGACTGAGTTATGTGGGAAAAACTGCTTGAATTCACCGTACAATTGCGCCGCCAATGTTTTATTGTGCGACAAAATCAATGTAGGACGATTCACATCCCGAATCACGTTTGCAATCGTAAACGTTTTACCACTTCCAGTCACACCAAGCAAGGTTTGATGCTGCACTCCAGCATTCAATCCTTCAACTAATTGTCTAATTGCATCTGGTTGATCACCTGTTGGCTGAAAGTCTGATTCGAGTTGAAATTCCATTTATCAAAGATACTTTAAATCCACATGAAAGTTTTAGTGTTTTCTGAATTTTTCAATGTTTATTCCGATACATTTAATTTATCAAGTTTCCATTTTAATGGATTTTCATCTATGTAGCAATTAATTTTATTAAAGGCAATTTCATCCTTGATAATTACATCATGAAAAGAGCGATGCCAGTTAAAATCAAAATTCCCACTTAAGTGTATTTGTTTGGATGATGTTGTTTTGAACGCACCGATGATTGATGACAAGGATTTGATTTTAGACGTAGGAGCATCGGTAAGGACAGGTCGCGACCTGTCCGTACTACCGAGCAATCTGTCCGTACTACCGAGCAATCTGTCCGTTCTACCGAGCGATCTGTCCCTGCCAATCAAACCTTGATTAATTTCCAATAGAATATGCACATGATTCGGCATTATCACATAATTGTGTAGGTGAACGTAGCTATAATTTTCTACCAACCATAAAAGTTGATTTTGAACAATTTCACCGAATGAATTCAGATGCATTTTCCCTTTGACGACCTTCCCGAAATGATGTTTAAATTGATGCGTGTTGGTGGTTACAAAATAGACAGTTTGAGTTTGGTAATCAAAATTGTTAAGGCGGTTTAATTTTCGTTTTTTCATTTGGTTAAGTTGAAATAAATGATAATGATTTGATTTTGGGGATAGGAGCATTGGTAGGGACAGGTCGCGACCTGTCCGTACTACCGATCGACCTGTCCCTACTACCGAGTGACGCATCCCCAGGACCACTGAACTATTCGTGTCAAATCAATTTATCAATTAATTTAACAAAAAAGTTCATTTGAATCAAACATAAAATTCAGCAAATTCCCATTTTTAAAATTCTAAAACTATCTTTGTACAAACAAAAAATGAAGTATGGCTGAGCAGTGGGCAGATTTAATGAAGATTTTAACGGAGCATCCATTGAATGCCATTTTTCTTGTC
>JBDKHH010000046.1:0-2844 GCA_039797785.1 Bacteroidota bacterium
TTAGTGAACACAACCAATACCATTGATTTAAAATATACGATTACAAACCGCATGGGAATTACCTTCCGCTTGCGTCATTATCGTTCTACTTTGTCGTATGATTCTTTCTTTGATTTACAAAGTGATGGTTCTTTGATGGCTAACAGCTTAACTGGATTAGATGCAAATGGAGAATCTGTGTACAACACCAATTTCAATGCCTTCACAATTGATTTCGTGTATCGTTGGGTATTCCGACCAGGTAGTGAAATCAATTTCGTTTGGAAAAACGCCATCTTCTCAGACGATAAATATGTTCAAACAAGTTACGTTCAAAACGTTCAAAAAATGTTCGAATATTCACCTCTGAATAGCTTTTCGATTAAAGTATTGTATTGGTTGGATTATCAGACCTTGAAGAAACTTGGTAAAAAGAATCGAGAAATAAGAGAGCATTGATCATCGATCATGGAGCATAGACTTGTATCAATCTATTTTTAGTTTTTTTGATTCAATGAATAAACCATTCAACAATTGTAGTGGTTAAAATAGAACACTCTATATTCCATGCTCTAAATTCTATGACCTATGTTCCATGTTCTATGTTCTATGTTCCATGCTCCAAAACTACTCCTCCCAGCCTTTCCAATCATCATGGTCGCCTTTGCGCACATCACGCCACATGCCATAACCTAAGATTCCAGCGATGATGACGCCAATGATTCCATAAACAGAAACACCTTTATAAAAGGGTTCAATTTTGTTGACAATCAGCAAAACTCCGCCAATCATTAATCCAGCGGCAAGTAAAGAAGTTACAATCTGTTTGGTAACACGATTAATCGTATGTACCATTGGATCAATTCCTTTGTGCGTCAAATCAACTTTCACTTTTCCATTGTTGATCTTGCGAATAGCGTTTTTCAAATCTTGCGGAAATTCTTCCATGTATGAAGCTAAATCGATCAAACCTGACAAGAATTTCTTACCAAATTTCAATGGATTGATTTTGCGTTTGATGACATCAATTAAATATGGTCGAGCCAATTCAAGTAAATCCAAATCAGGATCCAAATGATGAATCACACCTTCAATGGTCACCATGGAACGTGCTAACAAGAAGAAATGTGGAGGAACTTTCAAGCCATGCTCTACCACTACATCTTTCAATTCCATCAAAATTGTACTCATTTCATTTTCATGAACACTATTGACAGAATAAATCTCAACAAATTCATTCAAGGCATATTCCAATGAACGCATATCGGAAATGGTCGTGATTTCAGACATTTGTTGCAATACTTTAATAATCGCTTTGATGTCTTTTCCTTTTACCGCAATGAACAATTTCCCGAACATTTCGATATCGCGATCCAGAATAGATCCCATTAATCCAAAATCAAGGAAACAGACTTCGCCGTTCGGCATCACCATAATATTTCCTGGATGTGGATCGGCGTGAAAAAATCCGTATTCGAATACTTGTTTGATATACGAAATCGCCAATTTATGCGCTATCTTTTTCGGGTCGTGTCCTTTCGCTTCAAGAGCTCCAATATCTGAAACTTTGATTCCTTGAATAAATTCTAATGCAAGTACTTTTGAGGTTGTAAACTCACGATAAACCTTAAGTGTATGCGTTGTATTGTCTGTTTTATCTTGATCGATATTATTCGCAAAGCGCTGCACATTCATTGACTCATGAATGAAATCCAACTCTTTCAAAATACTTTCTTCGAAGTTGCGCACCAATCCTTTCGGATCAAATGCTTTCAGTGACGGAATGCGTTTCTCAAACACTTCCGCTAACGTATACATCACGCGAATATCTTCTTTGATGATTGCGCGAATTCCTGGTCGTTGAATTTTGAGTGCTACCTTCTCCCCTGATTTCAAAGTTACTTTGTGCACTTGCGCCATTGATGCAGACGCAAAGGCTTCAGGTTCAAACCAAGCAAACAAATCTTCTACTTTGCCTTTCAATTCTTTTTCAACTACTTCTTTTGCGGTAGCAGCCGGAAGCGGTGGAACGTTGTCTTGTAAACGTTCAAATTGTGAGATCAATTCAGCTGGCAATAAATCAGGGCGATTACTTAAAATCTGTCCAAACTTGATAAAAGTTGGTCCCAATTCTTCGCACACCAAGCGCATTTTCTCCCACTTGGTATATTTCTGTGCATTCTTTTTTGTAGTTGTTGGAATTAATCGGCGAATAAAACTAAATCGACCTGTTTCATTCATGTAGGATACCAAATCCTCAAATCCATACCTTACGAATACGCGTAAAATCTGATTGTACCGAACAAATGAACGGTAACGCTGACGAATTGAGGAAAACAAACCCATTCTTAGTTCGTTTTTTGTTCAAGGTGATTAATGCGCGCTTCCGCTAAAGCCAAGTCTTTCTCTAACTGCTCCACTTTCAATTCCAAACCTTTCAATTGATCTGTATGTGCGATGTTCACTTTTTCATAGAATGCAGCAACCATTTCACCAATTTTCACTTCTAAGTCTTCCTTCGCTTCATGCGCTTTTAGTACCAACTTATCTAAAAACTGTACTTCATTCCCATTTTCATCTACAACTTTTTCACTCATGAAATCATTGATTTTATCTTTTCCTTGTTCAGATAAAGCAGTCAATTTTTCCATTAAGTGCGTTTCTTTCGAAATCGTGTACAAGGTAGATGACAGGGTAACTAATTCTAAAAGTGTTTTTGCTTTCATGTGGCTGATTTTGTTAGGTAAAATTAATATATTTGCATAGACTAATAAATGACCATAATCATAAATATCGGCATTTATTCTTGAACATAAACATTCTAGTTATGAATTTAAATTCCACTGTTGCTGAGTTGATGTCAAC
>JBDKHH010000047.1:0-16691 GCA_039797785.1 Bacteroidota bacterium
ATTTTAATGAAGTTTCCCTTGTATAAAACTCAGCTGGGTCAACTGTTGGATAGGTATAACGCCACTGATAGGAATACAAAAGAAAATTATAATCTAATTCAAGATGGAGTTTATCCCAAAAACGTGGTTTGCTTTCTTGGGCACCAACCGCAAAAGCGAAAAAAGTAATTAGAATAAGGAACAGTTTCATGAATCGGTAAGTTGCTTTTTAAATCTAAACTAAATGTAAGGAAAATTCTGCAAATCTTCCCGCAGATTGCGCAGAAAACCGCGGAATAATCTTTTACATATGCTTCGCGAAACTTTGCGATCTTTGCGCCTTTGCGTTGAAAGGGATAAACAAAGTGCATTTTACGAACAGCGCACAACCCCAAGCGAAGCGTCCTCTCTGCGTTGAAAAAAAGGGATGTTTTATTAACCCGAATTTCAGGACAACTCGCGTTGAAAAACCAAAATTCCAAGACACAAAAAAACCGTCCCCCTTGCGGGAAACGGTTTTCAAATCTATAATCAAAAATTATTTTTTGATGAATTTTTGTGTTGCAACTGAGTTACCAGTGTTAATGTTCACATAGTAAACACCACTTGACAAGTTAGAAGCATCAAAAGAAGTTTTTTGCGTTCCAGCTGTTAAGTTGTTTTCAGTTACAGTTGAAATTACTTTTCCTGTTACGTCAACAACTTGTAAAGTAACTGTTGCATCATTTTTCAATGAGTAATAAACTGTTGTTTCACCTGATGTTGGGTTTGGAGCAATAGTTCCTAATGTTACATCTGAAGCCAATTCACCAACATTCAATGATTGGTTCAAGTTCAATTCAGAAACTACTTGCGTTCCCAGTGTAAAAAATGTTCCTGCTGGATTTGGAGTTGATCCGAAGTCACCAAAAACGTGTGTTGAAGCGTCGTCATCATAAGGATTTTCTAAGTAACAGAAGTGATTTGCTTCGCCACCATCATGTCTAATTAAAGCTAAGTAGTAGTTACCTGCTAAAAGTGTAGGGATATCCTGCATTCCTTCTGCATTGTGGAAGTTCAATGTGACATCTTTCGAAGAGTTGTTTGATGATGGATACATCGCAGATGTAATCGTGAAATACCAATCACCGGCTTCTGGAAAATGCGCATCAGCAAACGTTGCTGCATTTGTAAAGTCAATTAAATACAAAGAAACGTACAATTCACTTCCAACTGTTGTTGGGTAGTTTGTTGAACGACCAATTTTCAAGTTGATTCCGTGTAAGTCAGCATCTGTAGGGATGTAGAATACAGATCCAACGCCCATAAATGCACTTTCTGTTGCTGTAGTACCTTGATCTTTACCGATACTTCCGAAGTACAATGGTTGTTGTAAGTCTGTTTGACCATAAACACCATCCGTAATTTTAAATGTACGTGTGAAATCATTATCAGCTGTGTTTTCATCAACTTCTGTCATACCTAAAGTATAAGCTACAGTGTATGTACCAGCAGCGAACGCAGACATGTCAATTGTAGTTGCGAAAGTAATTGTATCCGCTTCTAAACTGAAGTCATTTGATAAAACACCACCTGTTTCAGTAACGTTTACTCCTCCAGGACCTGTAACTGTAACAGTTAATGCAGTGTTTGTTGGAGTTAATTTACCAAGATTTTTAACTTTCGCTTGAACAGTTAAGTTTCCTGCGAATACAGTTGGAATACTTGTGTATTCATAACCAGCAACAATATCACCTAACCATGCATCATCAATTTTAACATCATAATTAGGTTTTTCATAGATTTGAATATCGTCAATCAACCAGAAATAATGTGTATTTGCTTGACCATTAACATCAGTATTTGCACCATCCCAAATGAATTTCACTTTAGATGTTGCAGACAACGTCAATGCATAAGGTGTTAAATCTATCGTCACATCCATAGGTTGTGCAATGTCTTCAGTTGGGTTATTTCTTCCTACACCTAAATCAACTGGAATTGGAGCAGACCAAGAAGTACCGTTATCTTCTGAAATCGCAATAGCAAAAGGAATTTCAGTTGCATTACAACAGTACATTGCTTCTGTTTTGAACGTCATAACAATACCGTTTGTACCAGTTGAAAAGTCAATTGTTGGAGAAACTACCTCTCCGTCAACTGGTGTAGTAGCGAAGTCTACTTCAGTTGGGTAAAGTGGTCCGAATGAATTCCAAGTCAAGAAACGACCTGTTAAGTTATCAGTGTAACCATAAGAACTCATCGGGTGAGTTGAACCTAATGACCAGTAAACTCCTGGGTTACCTGCAGCAGAATAAACTCCGTTTGGAGTTGTCATTGCTGTTGTTCCACTGAAATCTTCAGTCCATAATACGTTTAATGCTTTTTCAGCTTCTTCTTTTTGTGCTGGAGTAGAAGGTTTTACAGCAACAACAGAAGGTTGAGTTTTCGGAGTTGTGATTTTACCATCAACACCGAAATTGTACTCTTTTGTTAAGTTTTGCCCCAAAGCCGTTGCACAAAGTGCCAAGGAAGCAATCGAAAAGTATACTTTTTTCATAATCATGATTATTTTAGATTAACAAATATAAACCATTTATAGTAACATTGATTCACCACTTAACTATTTAACTACTACCGATCCTTCAAAAAAGGCAACAGTTCACGCGTTGAGCTCAAGTTTTCGTTCAGTAATGTCACAATTTTAACTTCTTCATTTCCAGGTTCGCAAAAATTAACAGCTCCCAAGGCGTCCACAACAACAGAGTCTCCTGAATAACTTAAACCATTTGCGTCTTCACCTACTCGGTTCACCCCAACAACATAACTTTGGTTTTCGATTGCACGAGCTTTCAAAAGTGCTTTCCAATGTTCGTTTCTTCGAGCGGGCCAATTGGCGATATACAGAATAACGTCGTAAGCTGGCAATTGGTTGGAAGTCATGCGATTTCTCACAATTTCTGGGAAACGCAAGTCGTAGCAAATTTGCAGTTGGAAGTTCCAACCTTTAAAATGCACGATTCTTTCTTCCGTCCCTGCGCTGTAAGTTAAATCTTCACCAGCCAGGCCAAAGGTCTTGCGTTTATCGTAAACAGTGATGGTTCCATTCGGCTCAACAAAAAGTCCACGGTTGAAAAACTTACCATGTTCACGCACAATCATCGACGTATAAATAGCCGCATTTTTTTTCGATGCCAAATCCTTTAACCACTTGATAGAAACAGAATCGCTCATTTCTTCTGCCAATTGCTCGGCATTCATGGAAAATCCTGTTTGAAACATTTCAGGAAGGAGAATAAGATCGACTTGTTCCGTCTCTGCCAATAAACCTGAAAAATGAGCCAAGTTGGCGTTCTTATCTTCCCAAACTTGGTGGGCTTGTACGAGGGCAATTCTTAAATCTTGCATAAGCGTTCAGCTGCTTGTGTGAGTGTATCTGTGTCTTTTGCAAAACAAAAACGAATCAATTTTAGATCTTTTCCATCGGCATTGAACACCGATAATGGAATGGTTGCAACTCCGTGTTCCAATACTAATCGCTTACAAAATTCGGTGTCTGCTTCTTGACTAATGTTTGCATAAGAAGCCACTTGAAAATACGATCCTTCGGAAGGCAAGAGTTCAAAGCGACTTTCGGTGATGAGGTTGCGGAACAAATCGCGTTTGTCCTGATAAAATGATCCAAGTTGCAATACGTCCACTTTATCCAAGTATTCGCTCAAGGCAACTTGCGCCACACTGTTTACACTAAAGACTAAAAACTGATGTACTTTTTTGATTTCTATCATCAAATGTTCTGGTGCAACCAAGTAACCAACTTTCCATCCTGTAATATGAAATGTTTTTCCAAACGATGAAACAACAATGGTGCGATCGATCAATGCTGGTCGTGTATTCGCAGAAATATGGCGTTCTTCAAAGGTGATGAATTCATACACTTCGTCAGATAGCAACAACAAATTTGGATGTTTCGCTAGCACCTTTTCCAATTGCTCAATGTCTTCAAGCGAGAAAATGCGTCCAGAAGGATTGTGCGGATTGTTGACGATTAGTAAACGCGTTTTTGGCGTAATTGCTTGTTCGATGCGTTCCCAATTGGGTGTAAAATCATCATTCAAGGAAATACGAACAGGTTTTGCGCCAGTCAAAATCACAGGTGGCTCGTAGCAATCATAACTTGGATCTAAAATAAGTACTTCTTCACCCGCTTGAACCAAGGCTTGAATGGTCGCATAAATTGCTTGCGTTGCTCCAGCAGTTACCAAGACTTCTGTTTCGGGAACAACATTTCGTCCATAACAACGCTGAATCATTCCGCTGATTTTTGCCAGCAAGGGCGGATAACCAGCCATTGGAGCATATTGATGAATGGAATCTTTGGCAATGCGCTGCAGAATATCTGTCAATTGTTCATCGACAGGAAAATTTGGAAATCCTTGTGAAAGATTGATAGCATTGTGCTCCACCGCCAATTTTGACATAACAGTGAAGATGGTTGTTCCAACATGAGGTAATTTAGACATGTGCGAATTTTTTGTAAGGCAAATATAAGCTTTCACTCGATTTGTAATAAAATGTCTAAAAAGCCATTAAACAATTTTAACACTTGTAGTTTAAGAGCTACCTCTTTTTTGGTTATTATTGTTTTTCAAAATTATATAAAAATGAAACAGACATATATAGTTATCGCCACGGCACTTTTAAGTTTAATTGCGTTCGGATCTCAAGCGCAAGAAGTGAAAGAGGTGAAAAAAGAGATTCGCAAAGAAGTGAATCTTAAAGAAGAGAATGGTGAAAAAACCTTGGTGATTACAACAACAGAAAATGGTGTATTAACGGAAGAAGTTTACAAAGGTGAAGCAGCCGAAGCGAAAATGGCGGAGTTTGAAACCAAAGAAGGTGAAGTACGCGAAGAAGTGAATGTAATTGAAAACAACGGTGAAAAAACAGTAACTGTTACAAAAACGGTGAATGGTGAAACAACAATTGAAGTTTTAACAGGAGCTGAAGCAGATGCAAAATTGAAAGAAATGGACCTTGGAACTCCGCAAACAATGTCACCAAATCCGAAAAGAACGGAAGTGAAAATGGAAAAAAGAGAAATTCAAAAAATTGAACCGGTTAAGAAAAATTAATTCAAGATTCGAGACTCGAATAAACGAAAAATGAAAAAAGCCACTCCAATTTGAGTGGCTTTATCGTTTGTTTTTGTTTCTTTGTCGAAACATAAAACAATTTAGTATGAAAAAATTTTACTTTTTGAGCATTGCAGTGCTTGCTATTGCTTTTAGCGGAATCAGTCAAATTGCTGACCCTAGTTTTGAAGCTGGTCCATCAGGTACAGATTGGACTCAAGCATCTACAAACTTTGGAACACCTTTGTGTTCTGAGGCAAGTTGTGGTAATGGTGGTGGGCCGTGCCTTCCAAGAACAGGAACGTTCTATGTATGGTATGGTGGTGCTGGTGGTGCATTGGAAACTGGATCTGTTGAACAATCGGTGGTCATTCCAAATGGAACAACAGGAGCAATTAAACTATGGGTGAAAATCGCAAATGCTGGACCTGGAATTGCTGGAGACAAATTGGATGTGAGTGTGGACGGAAGCGTTCTTGCAACTGTTACCGCTTTGGATTCTGTTGCTTATGCTGATTACGCTCAATTAACTGTTGATGTTAGTTCTATGACTGACGGCAGTGCACACACTTTACGCATCGAAGGATTCCAATCAACTACAGCCGTTTGCAACATTCTTGTGGATGATGTGGAAATGACAGTTGACGGAACCACTGTTGGATTATTAGAGTTTGAAACAGGTGAAAATGAAGTAATTATTTTCCCTAATCCAGCGAATGAAATCATTAATTTGCAGTTTAGAAATGTATTGGGTGATGTTGATGTGAAAATTGTTGACTTAGCTGGTAAAGTTGTTTCTAACCAAAAAGTTGTTGCAGCTTATGGAACTGCTTTTGTTTTAAATACATCTGATTTAAACAATGGAAGTTACATCATGACTGTTACTCAAAATGGAAACGTTTTGCGCACAGAGAATATCGTGATAAGCAAATAATCACTTACAACATATTGACCGTCTCCAATTCTTTTGGGGACGGTTTTTTTATGTTTACTTTTTCGAACTACCTTTTTTTTATATTCGTAAAATGAAAAAGATACTTTTAATAGCATTGCCATTGTTGGTTATTTCTTGTTCATCAAAGGATGAGCAATTTTGTAAGTGTTTGCAAGCAGGTGAAGAATTGAATGATTTTTCTGCAAAAATGATGACGGAAGAAGTCACTCAAGAGAAAGCAAACAAAATGCAGCAATTAAAAGATGCGAAGAAAAAAGAATGTGTCGACTATCAAACCATGATGGGCGATGAAATGTTGAAGCGCAAAGCGGAATGTAACAACTAAAACTAAACACAATACTTTATAGTCTTTAAATATCCCATTTTCAAATTACACCTTGATGACGTACATTCTTAACACTATTGACCTAAAAGAACTCATCGTGCAACATGTAAAAACCCTTGAAGAACCAAATCCATCTTGGCTAGCTTTCCTAAGCAACAAGTAATTCCTTCATTCTTCATTTATTAATTCATTTAGCGCCTAATCCACCTACACCTTCAAGCCTGCGCTGAGGCTCTCGAAGTGCTTGCTCATTCCCAGTTACAATGCTTTCAAGCATCTTGCGAGCTTCATCAAGTCGCTGCAATCTACTTGGCATTTGTCCTGGCAATCTCACAAGGCTTTCCGTTTCCGTTTGGGGCGTGGGTTTCTTCAAATAGAACAATACAATAGGAATTTAATCAGACTTACTTGCAAAGAATAAACTGACATTTTCGCATACGGTAAACCGTATAATAAAGTGCGGAAAACCGCACATAAAATCGGGTAGTTACCGTATTGTTTTGTGATTGTTTTTCTTCTACCTTTCGCCCAATATTATTAAAAACAACTATACCATTAAATCCATTTAGATCCTTAAAATATTTATGAATTGAGGATGCGGCAACTTCCTCTTTAACAGTCATACTTTTATAGTGCTTGCCGGTATTATTAAACTATGCTATTCGCGAGGGTAGGAAACTGAAAATACCTGAATCGAAAAAAATAATCAGAGTAGGTAAATTTAAATTGACTAAAAAATGAGAAAAAAAATAATTTTTGGATTGATGCTTCTAGCATCAATGAACTCAATTGCTCAAGAAGGACCAACTGATGCGATTTCCTATATGCCACAAAGAGCAAACGGATTTTTAATTCTGAATGGTTATAATTTCACAGATGTAAAGGTTTGGGATATAGAAATCCAAACGCGTCAAGCGAATTTAGATGAGAACAATTACACATATTCAACAGTTGAAAGGCTTAGAATAATTGGAAGCAATTACTCTAAAATTAAAGAATTCTATAGAGATGGTTCCTATTGGGTAACAGTGCATGGTTTAAATGCACAATCCAATGTTGTTGTTGAGCAAGGTCCATTACAAATCAATCCTGATAATGTATTGACGAATAGTTGTGGTTGGAAATGTATTGGCAATACTTATGCCTACGCGCTTACCTTATATACGGCTTTAAATGATGGAAGTTCTGTAGTGAATATGGAATCTGCAGTTCCTGAAAGTGGTGAACCATATTACTATGAGTGGGTAAGTGCTGCTCATTGGCCAACATTTATTAATTCAGCATTATTTACTCCAAATCATAATCCTCAATATTATAATCTTCAAAATTTTCAACTGTCCAATATGAATCCAAACAATTTGGATAAAATTATTCAACTAAATGTTGTCCCACCAAATTATAAAGTGGATGCTTCTAACACAACAATAAGCGGAACAGTTTATGGCGTTTCTAAAGGATGGGGACCATGGACAAATCAAGGACCAATTTACTCTAACACTTTAATAGGTGGAACATCTAATTGTGGTCAGAATTTCAATTGGGCGATGAATAGCGTGAATAGCGGTGATGAAGCGCCTTCTACTCCATTAGTTTGTTATGGTGTAAGTGAATATGAACCTATTGAAACCGAAGCCGTCGCTAATTTAGATTGCATTACATATATCGTTAGTAGTGACACGGCTGAGATTATGGATTTAGTAACAGACATGAATGAGTGTATTGAGAATTCTGAAAGTAATGGCCCAGGAACATTTTCAAATCCATTTAATTGGTCGGAACAAATTTACTCAATGACTTTTAAACCTTATAACAGCACAAATGAAGATGATGAAATTGTAATAACAAGAAGTTCATTGTTTGATGAAGATGGTAATTTTATTGGCCAGCCTATTACAACTTTAAAAGGTTTGTATCATGTAGGTATTCAATATTCAGATGCCTCGTATTCACGAGCATTTTTTGAAGCCAAAAATGAAACAGTTTCAAATTTAACGGAATCCGATTTCTTAGGAGTTACTGTTTTTCCTGTTCCAATAGTTGATAATGATTTTCAAATAGCCTTTGTTGCAACAGCACGACTATCCTTTGTTTATGAAATAAAAAATACATCAGGAAAGGTATTGTATAGAAATAATTATATCATTGAAAAAGATAAATCGTTTACTGAAACAATTACCATTGAAGGAGGCTTACCTTCTGGTCAGTTGTTTAATTCAATCAAATTTGCTGATGGTTCAGTAATTAATTTTCAAACAATTAAATAATTATTTAATTTCACAGGGTTAGGTTTATTTTTTACCTAACCCTTAAATACCAATTAATGATGAAAAATCTATTTTATACTTGTTCAGTTTTATTTTTTCACTTCCAGACTTTTTCTCAAAATCAGATTGTTTCAAATCAGATTGAAATAGGAACCACTTCGTTTGAAACGTACAGTAATTCCATTTCATTGTCCGATGGCGGAATGCTATTGTTCTGTTCAACAACTTCTGGAATATCTGGAAATAAAACTTCTCCAAATTTTGGAGGAAGTGATATTTGGATTGTAAAAATGGACGCTTCAAATGGGATTCAGTGGCAAAAATCGTTTGGAGGAACTGGTTATGATGATATTTCAGAGGTAATTGAGACCAGCGAAGGTGATTTATTAATTGCGGCCACAACTTCATCAACGATTTCGGGTAACCAAACCTCAGGTAATCATGGCGATTCTGATTATTGGATACTAAAATTAGATGCCAATGGAAATGAAATTTGGCAGAAATCTTATGGTGGTACGGGCAGTGAGCAGTCAGTTTCTTTAACTCAAATATCTCCGGTGAGGTACGTTTGTTCCGGGGTTTCAGATTCACCAATATCGGGTAATAAAACTGAAAACTGTAGAGGGACTTATGATACTTGGACAATACTGTTGGATGAGAATGGTACCATTTTATGGGATAAAACGTATGGCGGAAATAGCATTGATGGAATAACAGATATTGCTTATTTCGAAAATAGCTCTGAAATTCTACTATTAGGTTATTCAGATTCTCCGATTTCAGGCGATAAAACAGAGGGCAATTATGGCTTAGATGATGCTTGGATTTTAAAACTTGACACAAATGGTAGTTTAACTTCTCAAAAAACAATTGGAGGAGATAATTCAGATGGTCTCAGTTCAATAACAAAAATCGATTTGAGCAACTTTTACTTGGTAGGTGGTTCTTATTCTGGAATTTCTGGCAACAAAACTTCTACAAATTATGGCAGTAGTGATGCATGGGTTATAAAAATGAATTTAAATCTAGATATTATCGAAGATGAAAACTATGGTGGTTTGGCCTCTGATGGTTTTGAAGCATTAGTAATTACATCCGATAATCAAAAATTGTTCTTTGGATCAAGCAGAAGTTCAAATAGTTTTGACCTAATAGAAACCTCAAATGGTCTTTCCGATTGTTGGATATTGTCAATTGCAAGTGATGGGACAATTAATTGGAGTGAGTTGATTGGTGGGAATTCAAATGAAAGTATTTCAATAATTAAAGAAATTTCGGATAATAATTATCGAATAATTGCAGTTTCGGAATCTGGTATTTCCGGAGATAAAACAGTTACCAATTTGGGTGGCGCTGATTTTTGGTCATTTGATTTATCTACTGACCTTGGAATAACAGAAAAAGGTCTTTCTATGATTGATACATACCCAAATCCGTTTACATCAAATTTAACGATGAATTTTCAATCATTAAAAGAAAATGTTGAATTGGTCATTTCATCTACAGATGGAAAAATAATATCTAAACAGACTATCCCTGCTGGCACATCTTCGTTCAATATTATTCTTGATTGTGAACCACAGTTGCTGTATTATTCGCTTTCAGGTAATTCAGGTTGTATGAGTGGAAAATTATTAAAAATGTAATTTTATAATTCAACTGTTGATCTTTAAAGCAAAAATATTTTTTTGAGTAGTATTAAAGAAAAAGTATAAGCTTGTTTGGAAAAACAAACCGACTGTACAAGCAAATGACAGTTTGATTGACGATTTATAATTCCGTTTACAGTAATTTTTCTGCAGTTAACTAAATAAGTGATTGCCTTAAAATAGATTTTGTTTGGATTTCGAAAAATACCTTATTTTTGATTCAATGTTTCTGAAACGATTTTACATAGCAACAATGCTCGTGGTATTTATTTTTAATGCCATTGGATATGTTGCGTTGTACGAATACCAAAACTTTCAGAATGAACAAAACGTTGCTGCAATCCTTCGTGGGGTGTATCGTAAACCAGATTTGGTAAAGTTCGAATTTAATCAATCAGAATTCAATCAACTAGCCTTTCATTCAGAAAGCAATGAATTTATATATCAAGGAAATGCCTACGATGTTGTCTCGTCAAAAGTTGTGAATGGAAAGCATGTTCTAGCATGTTACAACGATACGAAAGAGAAATCCTTAAAAAATCAGTATAAAAATTTGGTGCGCGAAAACGGAAATTCAGATAAATCGAGTAAAGGTTTATTATTGAAAAAAGTGTTGGGCGATTATTACTGTCAATTTCAGGTAATTTTAAGTGAAAAAATGACCATTTCAGCCGTGAATGATGCTCATAAAGCATTGTTTTATCAGCTTGTTTCTGTTGAAACAGGATTTCCAAGCAAGGAAATTCCCCCTCCCAAACAAACCGTTTAGACAAAAACGATTTCTTCCAATTGGCAATTTGTAGTTGTTGCCTTGTTTTAACGCCCTGAACTTTTTTGGGGAAATCGACCTATTTGTCTTATCAAAAGAGTTTAAGCAAGAATTTTTAACACGACTTTGTCGGGAGGTATGCCAATATCCTCGACAGTAGGATTTTGCTGTCGGGGGCTTTGGTTTTAAAATAGATTAAGATGAAAAAAAGATTACTATTATCAGGATTATGCATGGTTTTGCTTAATCTGACACTATTCGCACAAGATCAATTTTCGTGCGGACTAACTAAAAAATTGGCGGTGTTATATGCTGAAAATCCACAATTAGAAAAGGATCATGAAATGCTGTTCAGAAATGGAATGCATACAGAAATAAAAGAGGGTCAAAAAACAACCATTTTTACGATTCCAGTGGTGTTTCATATCATTCATGATTATGGAGTTGAGAATATTTCAGACCAACAAGTGTATGACCAAATGGCGATTCTTAATAGAGATTATCGTTTGTTGAACGCCGATACAGCAGATGTCATCCCAGAGTTTAAACAAGTGTATGGGGATGTTGGAATTGAATTTAAATTGGCATCATTCGATCCATTTGGAAATTGCACCAATGGGATTGAACACATCTACAGCCATGAAACATATCAAGGCGATGATTATTCAAAATTACATCAATGGTACCGAGCAAATTATTTAAATGTTTGGGTCGTTGAATCAATGGAAAATGGAGTTGCAGGTTATGCTTATTATCCAACAGCTACAGAAGGAAGTGGATTTTTCAGAGATGGTGTAATTATTTTGAATGATTACATAGGCTCAATCGGCACAAGTTCTGCCTACAATTCGAGAGCCTTAACGCATGAAATTGGACATTACTTAGGTTTGTCTCACACATGGGGTTCGACAAATGATCCTGGTGTAGCTTGTGGTGATGATTACATGGCTGATACTCCTGAAACGAAAGGTTCTGAGTTGGCATGTAATTTAAACATGGCCGTTTGCAATGCAGGAATCAAGGAAAACGTGCAGAATTATATGGATTATTCCTACTGTTCGCGTATGTTTACCTTGAATCAAGTTTCTGCGATGCGAAATATTTTGCAAGGAGAAGCAGGTCAACGAGACTTGTTGATCGCTTCAGAAACAGCAACAGCAACTGGAATAGATTTAACGAATCCTCCAATATGTGCACCGATTGCAGATTTTAACGCAAACAAACGCTTTGTATGTCAAGGTACATCCGTTCTATTCACTGATTTTTCCTACAACGCAGCTGTTACAGATCGTCAATGGATCTTTGAAGGCGGAACTCCTGCAACAAGTACAGCAGCTCAACCTACTGTTTCTTATTCAACAGGTGGTTATAAAAATGTGAAGTTAGTTGTTTCAAATGCTTCTGGTGCCGACACCCTTGAGATGGATAATTACATTTTAGTATCAGAAGATTTTGCTGATTTTATCGGTCCAAAATCATTCGATTTAGAAGACAACTACGCGAATTGGTTCAGAATCGATAATCCAGAAACCAATCATGCAGAATTCAGTCTTATAGCTTCAAACGGCATTGATAATTCAAATTGTTTTAAACTGAACAATTATAAGAACACTGACGGTGCAATGGTCTTTACAGAAGATTATTTTTATTATGATAGACTTGGTGGTAATGTTGACGCCTTAATTACTCCATCATTTGATCTTTCAACAACTTCAGGTGTTACATTCACTTTTCACTATGCTTTTGCTACAAATGCAACGCAAGTGGACTTAATTACAGATAAAGTAAAAATTTACTCGTCAAAAAATTGTGGAGAAACGTGGACCTTGCGTAAATCAATCACCGGAACCGAATTACTCACAATGGGTTATGCTGGATATTCGGATTTTGTACCATCAAACAATAATCAATGGAAATTAGCAACTGTGAATTATTCTGCCTCGAATTCTGATCAGGAAACACGTTTTAAAATTGAATTTACAGCATCAGATTATGCTGGAAATTTGTTCATTGACGATATTAACATCAATGGTGTTTTAGGCTTTACCCAAAATGCAGTTGATCAGTTAGAAGTGAATGTTTACCCAAATCCTGCTTCAAGCAATAGTGATTTGTTCGTTTCGTACAGTGCACAAAATGATGATGTTGAATTCATTCTTCGAGATGTACAAGGCAAAGAAATTAGCCGTCACACAAAAACTGAGAAGAATCAGCAAGTAGCGTTCAACTTAACGGAACAAATTAAGTTACCTGCGGCTTGTTACTTCCTTGAAATTCGTACGGGAGCATTCTCGTCAACAAAGAAAATAATTGTCTTGTAAACGACAATTGTTATGGTGTAAAAAAAGGCTGTTACTTATGTAGCAGCCTTTTGTCTTTCTAATTATTCTCAGAGAACTTCTAAAAATTTAAATTTATTGAAGTTCCTTAGTTAAAAATCACATCCAACGCTTCACAGAATTTACTAGCCGTAAGCGCTAAAATTTCTTTCGTATGCGCAGAAGAAACAAAACCAACTTCATATCCACTCGGTCCTAAATAAACACCACGATTCAATAACTCACGGTGAATGTTTTTGAATCCCGTCATGTCTGGGTTGATTTCATCCGCTTTGTGAATGCTTTTCTTTCCATCAAAAGACAACCAGAAAATTGAACCAATGGTTACCAATTCAAAATTGTATCCGTTTGCTTTTGCATGTGTGTTGATGATATCCACAAAGTAGCGCGTGCGTTCTGCTTGCTCTTCGTAAAATCCTGGTTTCGCACATTCTGTTAATTGCGCAATTCCAGCTGCCATTGCTACTGGATTCCCAGATAAGGTACCAGCTTGATAAACTGGTCCATCAGGTGAAATTTGCGCCATGATTTCTGCACGTGCTCCGTATGCCCCAACTGGCAAGCCACCACCTATAATTTTTCCATACGTAACGATATCTGGTGTAATTCCATACAACTCAGCTGCACCTGAAAAAGCAACTCTGAATCCAGAAATCACCTCATCAAAGAACAATAAAATGCCTTCTTGCGTACAAATTTCTCTCAAGGCTAACAAGAATGTTTTTTCTTGTAACAACAAACCATTGTTCGCTGGAATTGGTTCAATAATCGCACAGGCAATTTGATCTTTATATTCAGCAACGCATTGCTTTAATGCTTCTAAATCATTCAATGGTAAAACCAAAGTATCTACAGCAACATTCACAGGAACACCAGCGCTAGATGTTTCACCAAATGTTACTAATCCACTACCAGCTTTCACCAATAAAGCGTCCGAATGTCCGTGATAACAACCTTCAAACTTGATGATTTTTGTTTTTCCAGTATAACCGCGCGCTAAACGCAATGCCGACATCACCGCTTCAGTTCCTGAACTTGTAAAACGGATTTTATCAATAAATGGATTACGACTCAAAATCAAATCAGCCAATTCATTTTCTAAACGTGTAGGCGCTCCGAAGCTCGCACCGTTTTGCAAAGCTCCAACAATTTTTTCATAAACGGCTGGATGATTGTGACCTAAAATAAGTGGTCCCCAACTGCAACAATAATCGATAAACTGATTATCATCCTCATCCCAAATATAACAACCGTCACCTTTCTTAATAAAAAGAGGTGAACCTTCAACCGATTTAAACGCACGAACAGGAGAATTTACACCACCTGGAAAATACGTTTTTGCTGTTTCAAATAGCGCTTCAGAAGTTGAGCGTTTTATCGTGTGTTGCGTTGACATGTTTATCTGTTTTGAGTGCAAAATTAGTACTTATCTATGTAGTACAATCAGAAAAGTAGTATTGTTTGTGATTTGGCAAAAAAAAATGCTTCATTCGTTTATCAGACAAGCTTTTCTTACTAGCTTTACTCTATGACGAAGAATGCTATTTCAGATCGTTTATCTGAAGCTTGGAACCAACGAAGAAGCGATATGCGCGGCGCATTTCACGCTGCATCTGGATTACTACAACAATCACTTACAAAGGAAGAAACGGCGCATTGCCACAAAATTTTGGGGTATTGCTATTGGCGTTTTTCAGAGTTTTCCTTATCAATGGAACATTCGTTGAACGCCTTGGAATTTTTCCAATCCACTGGCGATTTGCGTGGTGAAGCAGATACGCTGAATAGTTTAGGCGCTGTGTACATGTTTCAAAAGCAACACGATAAACGTTTAGAATGCAATTTGAAATGTTTGGAAATTCGTCAGCAATTGGGAAATGCAGATGACATTTCTGGTTCGATGAACAATATTGGTGAAACGTATTTGGAAGCAGGCGATTATGCTTCAGCGAAAAAATGGTTTTACGATTGCATTGCTTATCCTGGCTCAACGGAAGATTCATTGGCGTGGGCGCATCATAATTTAGGGAAGTTGTTTCTAATTGAAGGTGATTTTGAATCTTCAGAAACCTCTTTTTTAACGAGCTTGAAATTGGCTGAACAAATTTCGTATGAAGTGCTTTTAACGGAAACCTTTTTGCAGTTAGCCGAATTATACAAAGCAGAAAAGTTAAATGATAAAGCCTTAGAATTTGCACACAAGGCATTGGATTTATCGGAAAAAACAGGAGCCAAGGAAGAGCAAAAAAACGCCTATCTCATTCTATCAGAAATTAAGGAACAGCTTGGATTTTTTCAAGATGCCTTGATCGATTATAAAAAATATCATCAACTGTTTAGCGAAATTCACAATGAATCGAATATCCAACGCTTAAAAGATTTGGAATTCCAATACCAGTTGGAAAATGTGAAGAAGGAAGCAGAAATTGAGCGCTTGAAAACTGTTGATTTAAAATTGGCATACGATAAAATTGAACAGCAAAAATCCTTGTTAGAACTGCGCAATAAAGAGATCGTCGAAAGTATTCGTTATGCACAACGCATTCAACAAGCGGTACTGAAAGAAGAACACCACGTAAGCGAACATTTACCGGAACATTTTATTTTGTATCGACCGAAAGATATCGTTTCTGGTGATTTTTATTGGGCACAAGAAAAAGATGGTATTTTGTATGTAGCAGCGGCTGATTGCACTGGACATGGTGTTCCTGGTGGATTTTTAACCATGTTGGGAATTGCCTTTTTGAATGAAATTATCAGTAAAAATGAAGTGCAAACTCCTGCACAAATTTTGAATGAATTGCGCGATAAGTTCATCAATGAATTGCGTTTACAAGATTCTACAAATGATGGAATGGACATTACCTTGGTGAGTTTACGCTACGATGAACCAACTGACTCTAAGGAATTGATGTGGGCCGGAGCATACAATCCGTTGTGGATTGTAAAAAACAATGGCGAACAAAAAATTGTATATCCAAATGAAGGATCGCATTTGTCAATCGATGAATCGGTATTTTTTGAGGTGAAACCAGACAAACAACCGATTGGAAAAAGTGATGTTCAAGCCGATTTTACAGATCATCAATTGCAATTAGAAAAAGGCGATATGCTCTATTTGTTCTCAGATGGTTACCAAGATCAATTTGGTGGTGAAGCGGGCAAAAAATTAAAAAAATCGGGATTCAAGGAATTGATTCTTTCATTGGCACAAGAACCGATGGAACATCAATTGCAAACGATGGGTGATTTCTTTGATGCGTGGAAAGGAAACTATGAGCAAGTGGATGACGTTTG
>JBDKHH010000048.1:0-6092 GCA_039797785.1 Bacteroidota bacterium
ACTCTGCCAAACCTGGTTCCCATGTCGCGCGAATTTCTTTTGCCGACCAACCAGCAAGCAGTTGTTGACGTAATTTGGATGTTCCGGCCAAACGATTGAAGAATCCGATTTGATCAATGAATGTAATTGAATCTCCCAATAAATCTTTCGCCTGAATCAAGTAATTCAAATTGATTTCATACTTACGTTTTGTAATACTTGACTGTAAATCAAAACCATTGACGACCCTATTTTCATACATTGGATTCTTAGCTCCAACGGTTGAAACAGGTGTAAATTGAAATTCAGTTTGAGGAAAGCGCGGATGTCCAAATAGTTCAAACGGACGTTCAGTTCCGCGGCCCACAGAAACAGTGGTTGCCTCAAACAAACATAAACTTGGATACAAGGTAATTGCCACTTCCGATTTTAAGTTCGGCGAAGGAGGAACGGGTAACACATATTTTGTTTTGTGCGTGTAATGTTTACAAGGAATGACCCATAATTTACACGTCAAACTATCGTGCAGCCAACGTTGACCATTGACCATCATTGCGTATTCACCGATTGTCATTCCGTAAACAATTGGAACAGGATGCATACCTACAAACGACTTATGCTCAGGTTCGCGAATTGGTCCATCGATGTAATGTCCATTTGGATTTGGACGATCAAGCACAACAAGCTGTTTCCCATTTTCAGCACACGCTTCCATCACATAATGCAAAGTAGAAATGTAAGTATAGAAACGCACGCCTACGTCTTGAATATCGTAAATCACGATATCAATGTCTTCCAATTGTTCGCGTTGCGGTTTTTTGTTCGAACCGTACAATGAAATTAATGGCAGACCTGTTTTTGAATCAATCGTACTGTGTACTTTTTCTCCAGCATCGGCATCTCCACGGAAACCATGTTCAGGAGCAAATACTTTACGAACATCTAATTTCAAAGCAAGCAATGTATCCACAAGGTGCACATTCCCAACCATTGAGGTTTGATTTCCGACAACTGCAATACGCTTATCTTTTAATGAATCAACGAATAAATGCAATCGATCTATTCCCAAAATCGGCAAACGAAGTGCGTGATATTTCGCTTCTTCTTCACGGATTTTTTGTTCGCTTTCTTCCGTATTAGCCTGTTCAATAATTTGAGTTTCAGTTGTACCTACTTCTCTTTTCTTCCCAACAGAACCACATGAAGCAATCAAAACCAACAAAATACTTTTTAGGCACAAAAGCTTTATGTACTTTAGTGCTCCAAAAAATAAGCTATTGTCAGTTGAGTATTTCATATCGCGTAGAATCCTAAAAAGCGAGGTGCAAGGTAAGAAAGTTTCTAAACCAATTGTACGTATATCTATAATAAGTATTGCACTAGCTGTTGTTGTTAACTTAATTACGATTGCCGTAGTCACTGGTTTTCAGCATGAAGTCCGTGAAAAAGTTTCAGGATTTGGGTCCCACATTCTCATTCAAAGTTCTGGCGAAAATAGCATCTACGAGAGTGAACCTATTCTCAAAAATCAAGCCTTTTTTCCAGGAATGGGTGAAGAAGCGGGAATAAAGAACATTCAATACGTTGCATATAAGCCCGTTTTGTTCCAATCGGATAAAATTGAACGAAGTTACAAATTGAAAAGCGGGAAAGATACGAGTTACTTGCAACAAGAAATAAAAGGTGCCATTCTAAAAGGTGTTGATGAAACCTATGACCTAACGTTCTTTAAGGAAAATTTAATTGAAGGACGCTTACCCAGGTTTGAAAAGAATAAAATCTGCGAAGAAATCATTTTATCGAAACAAATTGCCAATGATTTAGGCTTGAAATTGAATGATGAAGTGCGTTCCTTCTTCGTGAAAAGCAAACCCATCAAACGCATTTTCAAATTGGTCGGAATCTATCAAACCGGCTTGGAAGAATTGGATCAGAAAATTGCGATTGGAGACATTCAGATTGTTCAGGAAATGAATGATTGGGGCATTAAAGCAATGATTGAAGTGGCTGACACCATGACAAACGGACAATTGATTATCAAAGGAAACGTTACTGGTGGAAATGGAAACTTCCGTTATGATTGGGGAAAAGGATACGAAAACTATTCTGGTTTCACGCTTTGTCCAGATAAAGACACAACGATTCGTTTAATCGCTTCTGATTATTGGTCCAATATTTCAGGTCGCGATGAAATAACAAGTATTCCAGACACCGCTTATTTGAAGATTCACATCAAAGGAACAGGTTACAGTGCGTGCGATTTCAAAAAAGATGGAGAAGGAAATTTGGTGCGTACATTTTTAAACGAAGACGGAACAAAATTCTCACTGAAGGCAGGACAAAAGGAGATCATTTTTGAAACGATAATTGGAAAAGGCAGTTCGCACAATTATGTTGGAGGGTTTGAAGTGAATGTTGAGCAATGGAACGATTTACCTGAAATTGCCTTGAAATTGAAAAAGCGATTTGATTTGATTCCAACCGAAAATAACGAGAGTTTAGCCGTTAAAAGTATTGTTGAGAATGAAAGTGACATCTTTGTTTGGCTTGGTTTTTTAGACATCAATGTGATGATCATTTTAACCTTAATGATTTTGATTGGCATCATCAACATGGGTTCTGCCCTATTGGTATTGATTTTGGTGCGTACTAATTTCATTGGAATGATGAAAGCAATGGGCGCCAACAATTGGATGATTCGAAAAGTCTTTTTAATTCAAGCAGGCTTTTTGATTTTACGCGGAATGGTTATCGGAAATGTGATTGGTTTGGCCTTGTGCGGCATTCAATATTTCTTTGGCGTTTTCACCTTAAATCCAGAAGTCTATTACTTAAGTGAAGTACCAGTTGAAATCAATCTACTTTCATGGATTACTTTAAATGTGGCAACATTGGTGATTTGTTTGAGCGCATTGATTATCCCAAGTATTGTTATTACGCGTATTCGCCCGATCAAAGCAATTCGATTCAATTAAACTATAAAGGTGGCTTCGAGAGCCTCAGCCACCAATTTCGAGGATCTCGAAGTCACGTTTTTTTATCATTTCATGCAATCGCATGGCGGATCAAGCTTAAACTCTATCCAAGGAAATTTAGCTTGAATCTCTTTGTGAAAAGTTGGTCCATAACGTACGCCTTGCAAATCAATTGATTTCAGATTTTTCATCTCTTGCATGCTGTCTGGGAAACCAAAAACGGGTGTGTCCCACAAATCTAAGCTTATTAATTCTTTGCAGTAGACAATGCACGTAGGAAGCTGATCGAAGGTGTTTCTATTGGCTGCAATTTGTTGCAAATGCGTTAGCTTACAAATTTCAACAGGAAAAACAGCAAATTCGTTTTTTGAAAAATCTAGAACTTTTAAATTTGACAAATCACCGACAAAGGTTGGCAATTCTGTCAATTTATTCT
Source organism: Bacteroidota bacterium (assembly GCA_039797785.1). Taxonomy (GTDB): domain Bacteria; phylum Bacteroidota; class Bacteroidia; order Flavobacteriales_D; family Crocinitomicaceae; genus M0103. Next base: position 3,391 of record JBDKHH010000048.1, read on the forward strand.
TTGAAACATCTAGGTACTCTAAGTTCTTGAATTTCGCCAACTCTTCAGGCAATTGTTCCAATTTTAATTTTGATAATGAAACACCAAATATTGTATCCGGATTCGCATTCTTAGCTTGTTCCCATGAATAAATGTTCAAGGTGTGCTCCTGATTAAAACCCCAAAAGGAATTAATTAGTAGACAAAACAGTGCGAATCGTTTCTTCATCAAGTTTAAGTTGGTTTTTTAATTCTTCTAAGCCATTGAACTTATGTTCATCGCGCCATTTTGACAAAAACTGTACCGTTACTGTTTCGTCATAGATTGTTTCATCAAAGTCAAAAATATTCACTTCAATCGTTCTACCGCCATTCGACACAACTGTTGGTCGTGTACCAATATTCATCATTCCACCGAACCAAACACCTCGCACATTGACACGAACAGCGTAAACTCCATTTCCTGGAATCAGTTTTAAATCAGAATTCAACACGATATTGGCAGTTGGATAACCAATTGTTCTCCCCAATTGATTTCCTTTGACAACAGTTCCTGTTAATTCAAAAGTATCTCCAAGATAATCATTTGCCTTTTCTATGTTGCCCGCTAAAATTGCTTCGCGAATTTTAGTAGAACTCACATTCACCTCATCAATATCTTGAGCTGGAATTTCAATCACCTCAAAATCATACGTTTCGCAAATATCTTTCAAGAATTGTAGGGAACCTTCTCGATTCTTCCCAAATTGATGATCATAACCAATCACAAGTTTTTTTACATGCAATTGATTTACCAAGAAATCGCGCACAAACTCCAGCGCTGTCATACGTGAAAACTCAAATGTAAACGGGAAAACAATGCAATTTTTCAATCCCATTTTCTCCAATTTGGCCATTTTCTCTTCTTGGGTTTGTATCAATTTTATCCCGTGACTTTCTGGGTACAAAACCATGCGTGGATGCGGATAAAACGTAAACAACACGGATTCTCCATTGATCTTTTCCGCTTCTTCATTCAATTGATTGATGATTTTCTGGTGACCAATGTGCACACCATCAAAGGTCCCAATTGTAATAACGGGATGATGAATTTTTTCGATTGAATGAAAGTCCTGAAATACGTTCACGTGTTGTTTGTTTCCTCAAAGTTAAACATTCTTTAGTTTTTAGCTTAACTTCAATCTTTTACATTTTGTATTTTTACAGAAATTCGTTGACCATGAAAACATTAAAACTATTACCATTTTTATGCATTTTAAGTTTTTCAAATGTAACTTTCGGACAATGTCCCTCAGGGCAAACCTTCGTAACAATCGATGTTTCTACAGATGCTTGGGGATATGAATGCTTTTGGGACTTAACACTTATGGGAGCTGGATGCGGAAACAATGAGTTTTATTCCTATGGAAACGTTGCGCAAGTTGGTTGCGGAGGCGCAGGACAACAAGATGCAAACGGAGGTGGCTATCCAAACAATTCGTTAACAACAGAAAGTCTGGGTTGTGTTGATTTCGGAAATTGTTTTGACATTAATTATGTCGATGATTGGGGAGATGGAGGCGCTACTTTCTCCGTTAATTTTGATGGTATACAAGCTTATTATTTCGGAGGAACAGGAACTGGAAATGTTTTTAGTTTTTGTGTAACAACGAATACTGAATTCGATGCTTCGATAACGGCAAATCACTTTCAATACACAAAGATTCCTATTTCGCAATCCCAAAACATTTTGCAGTCGGGAACAATTTCATCGGATGGTTATGGCGATTTGACAAATGTATTTATGAATGTTTCAGTTAGTAAGAATGGTTCCCAAGTTTACACGGTTAATTCGAGCACTCAGAATCTTGCAAGTGGATCAGACGCGCCGTTTTCTACAGCTGGATTTGTTCCGACAGAAACAGGACTTTACACGGTAACTTATTTTGCTGATATGACTGAAGATGACGGCAATTTATCAAACAATTATTATTCGTATACGGTTGATGTTACTGACTCAATTTTCGCAAGAGACAATGGTGCATCGTATGGTATCATCGGCATCGGAACTGGAGAGCCAGGATATTTGGCAAATCGCTTTACAATTTTGAATCCCATTCAATTGTCTTCGATTTCAGTTTTCTTAGGCAATACGACTGGTTCTATTTCTAACAATCCGTTCGAAGTTGAAGTATTTGTTGTTAATCCTGGACTTGTAACATCAATTGCAACTGCAAGTGGAACCGTTTCCTCTAGCGCATATCAATGGCACACTGTTGATTTGAGTCCATATCCAACATTAGTACCTGGTGAATACCTTGTTGCCTTAAAAGAAACAAGCTACGAACAAGAAGTAGGATTGAATGAAGCTGTATTTACGCCAAATACATCCTTTGTCACTTGGACAAGCCAACCTTGGGCGAATACAGAATCATTAGGTTTAGATGTAAATTTCATGATCCGTTTGAATGTGAACGAAAATGCTGAAATTTCTGAAAATTCTTTAACGGAATTAAGCATCTTCCCTAACCCAACAAAAAACACAATTACAGTAAATGGACTTCTTCCAAACGAAACCATTCAACTTTTTGACAATCTTGGTAAAGAAGTATTTTCAATTATTTCAAGCTCATCGATTCAGACAATTGATTTAACAGAATTTGCAAATGGCATTTATCTATTAAAAACTGAAAATCACATGAATTCAAAAATCATTAAACAATAAAAAAAGGGAGCAATAATGC
>JBDKHH010000049.1:0-14516 GCA_039797785.1 Bacteroidota bacterium
TTTATTGATAAAAAAACATAAAAAGGAGTAGAACAATTTTTTACACTGCAAATCTATTAATACATTTGTTCACATTAAATAAAGAAATTATGTCTGAATTGAACGAAGCCACAGCGAAAAAAAGCAACGGTGTTTTTATTGGAATCATATTATTACTGTTAGTTGGAATAGGAGTAATGGCAGTTATGTACTCTAAAAAGAATAGCGAGCTAAACGATTGTATGAATGACAATCTCGAATTGAAGCAACAAATGGACGACATGAATAAGATGATGGCTCCATACATTGGTGAGGACGCAACTGACAATTTGCTGAAAGACTTTAAAAACATGGTTGATGATTATGACAAAATCATAAAAGAAGGTCGTGAAGAAGATCAAGAAGCAATGAAAGAGCAACAGGCTAAAATTCAAGGTTTGATTGGAGAGTTGGAAACAGCTAAACGCAGCGGAAACGTTAAAGCATCATTAATTGCTAAATTGAATCGTGAAAATGAAACATTGCGCACGATCATGAAAGGGTATGTGAAGCAAATTGATGAATTGAATACGAAAAATTTACAGTTAACGTCTGATTTAGACCAGACAACAACTCAATTGAATTCAACAACGGTTGAGCGTGATACGTACAAGCAAGATGCTGAGGCAAAAGGTGAACAAGTGAAAAAAGGGTCTCGTTTACAAGCATATGGATTTAGTTCAGTTGGTTTACGAATGAAATTAAACAACATGACTGAGGAATCGAATAAAGCTAAATCGGTTGTTCAAATCAAATCAAGCTTTACGATTTCTGAAAACCCAATTACAACTGCAGGAAAGAAAACTGTTTATATGCAAGTGATTAATCCAGATGGTAAAACATTACAATCGCGTTCTAGCAACACGGTTCAAACTGATGCTGGTAACATTGCGTTTTCAGATAAAAAAGACATCGATTACAACAATGAGCGAATTGATTTGTCGATTTATTACGATTTGAAAGGTGAAGAAGCTATTAAAGGGAATTATAAAGTGAAAATCTACTGTGACGGTAATCTTATCGGAACAGATAGCTTCACATTAAAATAAACAAGCGTGAGTAAACTCACAAATTTAGGTTAGATGGTAAATATATTTATAGCAAATCTTGATTGGGAAATCACCTCAGAAGATTTAAAAACGACATTTTCAGCGTTTGGTCCAGTGACGTACGCACATGTTGTGTATGAAAAAGACACGAAACGTTCAAAAGGTTTTGGTTACGTTGAAATGGAGGAAACGGATCATGCTATTAATGCAATCAACGCATTAAATGGTATGGAGGTAAATGGAAGAAAGCTTGATGTTAAAATCGCTTCTCCAAAAGGAAACCGTCCGATTAAAAAGGCTGAAGAAGAAAAGAAACCTTTTCAGAAAAAACCTTTTAACAAGGATAACCGTTTCGAAAATAGAAGTTCAAACTATCAACGTAAAGATGATACGCGTCCAGCAAGTACAGAAGGACGCAGACCTCGTCGTACGGATGATAAATAATTAATAAAATGTCAGAAGCAATCGATCAAGGTTTTGTAGAATACAAAATTGATGAGAAGGGGATTGGAACGATCGAATTTGGTCACCCAATGAGTAATTCTCTTCCTGGTAAAATTCTTCAAAAATTAGCAGATACTATTACGGAGCTTGGGAACAATTCTGAAGTTAAAGTAATTGTATTGAAATCTTCAGGTGAAAAAGCATTTTGTGCTGGAGCGAGTTTTGATGAATTGATTTCAATCAAGGATTTGGAAACTGGTTTAGCATTTTTCTCTGGTTTTGCGAAAGTAATTAACGCATGTCGCAAAGCACCTAAATTCATTATCGGACGCGTTCAAGGTAAAGCTGTTGGTGGTGGAGTAGGAGTTGCATCTTCAGTTGATTATTGTTTAGCTACGATTAAAGCAGATGTTAAATTGTCAGAATTGGCAGTTGGAATCGGGCCATTTGTTGTTGGGCCAGCAGTAGAACGTAAAATTGGACTTTCAGCAATGAGTGAATTGGCAATCAACGCAACAGAATGGCGTTCGGCTGATTGGGCAAAGAGAAAAGGTCTTTACACAGACGTTTTTGAAACTGAAGAAGAAATGGATGCAGAGATTAAACGCTTAGCAGAACGTTTAGCCGCTTCTAATCCAGAAGCAATGTCAATGTTGAAAACTGTTTTTTGGCAAGGAACTGAGCATTGGGATGAATTATTGGTTGAAAGAGCTGGAATGAGTGGTAAACTTGTTTTGAGCGATTTCACTGTAAATGCAATTAACGCATTTAAGAAAAATTAAAAAAATACAACGAAATAAAATAAGGACCGTTGGAAATTAATCCAGCGGTTTTTTGTTTAAAAAGGATGTGAAATGAAGTGAAATTCTTTCTAAATCTGAGTTTCAAACCTGAGGTTCGATTATTGAAACAAAGTCAAAATTAATTAAACGACTTGGGTACAAGGCAGATTTTATAAGGGATAACGAGTTATCGCGTTAAAATCTAACGAAGGAAACAAGTTGGTTAATTAACAAAAAACAGAAAGAAATCACTTGTCAATAGCTTCGACAAATTCAGCAGCTTAGCTAATCAGCTTGCTTTTTTCGCGGCGAATTTATTAGTGTTTTGACAAAGTTTGAATAACCGAACTCAGGTTTCAAAGCAAATGAATAATTCTTTTTTTAAAATTCGTTTGTTAATAAAAATAGAAATCATATCTTTGCACCCCCATTTTAGGGATATTGTCTTATATTAATAAATGTAAAATTGTGGATACATTAAGTTACAGAACCGTTTCCGGCAACAAGGAGACCGCTAATAAAAAGTGGCTTGTTGTGGATGCTGAAGGCCAAACTGTTGGTCGTTTAGCGAGTAAGGTGGCGAAAATCATTCGTGGTAAACACAAAACGAATTTCACCCCTCATGCAGATTGCGGAGATAACGTAATTGTTATCAATGCAGAGAAAATTGCTTTCTCAGGAACAAAACTAATTAACAAGGAGTATGTGCGTTACACTGGATACCCAGGTGGTCAACGTTTCACTTCTGCTCAGGACATGTTGAGAAAACACCCAGAGCGCTTAATCGAAAAAGCTGTTAAAGGGATGTTGCCGAAAAACAAGTTGGGAAGAAACCTATTTACAAACTTGAAAGTTTATGTAGGTCCAAACCACAACCAAGAGGCACAAAAACCTGAAGCATTTAATCTTGATTCATTCAAATAAGAAGCATGGAAATAGTTAACACATTAGGAAGAAGAAAAACTTCAGTTGCTCGTGTATACCTTTCAGAGGGTACGGGTAAAGTGATCGTAAATAAGAAAGACTATAAAGAGGCTTTCCCAGTTGCAGTTCTTCAATCAAAAATCGAACAACCGTTCGCAATTACTGACACAGTAGGAAAATACGACGTGAAAGTAAATGTATTCGGTGGTGGTATCAACGGACAAGCAGAAGCTATTCGTTTAGGTATCTCTCGTGCATTGGTTGTAGTTGCTGAAGAGAACAAAACATTATTGAAAGCTGAGGGCTTGATGACACGTGATCCAAGAATGGTTGAGCGTAAGAAACCAGGTCAACCGAAAGCTCGTAAGAAATTCCAGTTCTCTAAACGTTAAAAAATTAGTTGGCGGTTGTTTAGTATCCAAACTGCTGAGTACTCTCCCGAAATGGTCGGGACCCTCGGTTTGTTGAGACTTAATTAAGCCTGCCTGTCGGCAGACAGGAATGTAAACAATTAAAAAAAATTAAAATGTCAAAAGTTAGTTTCGAAAATTTATTAGAAGCAGGTGTACACTTCGGACACTTGAAAAGAAAATGGAACCCGGCAATGGCGCCGTATATCTTTGAAGAGAAAAAAGGTATCCACATTATCGACCTTAATAAGACAATAGCACATCTTGACCAAGCTTGTGCGGCTATGAAGCAAATTGCAAAATCGGGTAAAAAAGTTCTTTTCGTTGCGACTAAAAAACAAGCAAAAGAGATCGTTGCTCAAAAGGTAACAGAAGTAAACATGCCATATGTAACTGAACGTTGGTCAGGTGGTATGTTGACAAACTTCCAAACAACTCGTAAATCTATCCGTAAAATGTCATCAATTGACAAAATGAAAACGGATGGTACTTGGGAGACATTGAACAAACGCGAGCGTTTATTCAAAACTCGTCAACGTGAGAAATTGGAAAAAAACTTTGGTTCTATTGCTGATATGACTCGTCAACCAGCTGCTATCTTCTTAGTAGATATCTTGAAAGAGCACATCGCATTGAACGAAGCAAAAAGATTGAACATCCCTACATTCGCAATGGTAGATACGAACTCAAACCCTAAATTGGTTGATTTCCCTATCCCAGCAAATGATGATGCTACAAAATCAATCACAATTATTTTAGATGCTATCTGTGGAGCAATCCGTGAAGGTTTAGAAGACCGCAAAACGACTAAAGGAGCTGACAAAGACGAAGCACCAGAAGCAGTTGTTGCAACAGAAGTAGCTACAGAAGAAAACAAAGATTAATAACACTAAAAAATTATTCCTATGGCAATTACAGCTGCAGAAGTAAATAAATTACGCCAACAAACAGGTGCAGGAATGATGGACTGCAAAAACGCGTTGGTTGAAGCAAATGGAGATTTCGAAGCTGCGATCGATATTTTGCGTAAAAAAGGTCAAAAAATCGCTGCTAAACGTGGTGAAAATGATGCAAGTGAAGGTTTAGTATTAGCGCAAGTTACTGCTGACGGAAAAACTGGTGTTGTTTTAGCGTTGAATTGTGAAACTGACTTCGTTGCGAAAAATGACGGTTACATGAAATTAGTTCAATCATTCTTAGACATCGCGTTGGCAAAATTGCCAGCATCTGCTGAAGAGTTGAAAGCGTTGGCTTACGATGATAAATTAACAGTAGCAGATAAAATGACTGAGCAAATCGGTGTTATCGGTGAGAAATTAGATTTAGCTTCTTACGCTGTTGTTAACGCTGATAAAGTTGTTGCATACAATCACCCAGGAAACCAATTAGCTACTTTAGTAGGAGTTAATAGTTCTTCTGACGTTGCTGAAGATGCTGGAAGACAAGTTGCAATGCAAGTTGCTGCTATGAACCCAATCGCATTGAACAAAGACGGTGTTGATGCACGTACAATCGAGCGTGAAATCGAAGTTGGTAAAGATTTAGCTATCCAAGAAGGTAAACCAGCTGACATGGCTGAGAAAATCGCTCAAGGACGTTTGGCTAAATTCTTCAAAGAAAACACATTGTTAAGTCAAGAATTTATTCGTGACAACAAATTAACAGTTGAAGCTTTCTTAGAATCAACAGAAAAAGGTTTAACAGTTACTGAATTCAAACGTATCGCGTTGAGTTAAGAAACTTTTTAAATATTGGAAATCCCGTTATTCTTTGAGTAACGGGATTTTTTTTATCCTTCCCATTTCAGCATTTGTTAAAATCTTATAAATTTGAACTTTAATTCTGGGGGACTTCTATATTTATCTTTTAGAATTCACAAGCGAGTTTGATAAAGATTTTTGCAACTAAAACCAAAACCGATATCTATTCTCATCTTGTTTATTACGTTTATGTAAAACAAAATTTATGGACATTTTAGTTAATTATTGGTGGGTAGGCTTAATTGTTATTAGCCTTGTTTTGTACAAATTTATTTTAAGATTCTTATTCGGAATGGTAATCGTTCCGGAAGATAGAATTGGATTAGTAACAAAGAAATTCGTTCTTTTTGGTGAGAACAAAGAATTGCCGGATGGTCGAATCATTGCCACAAAAGGTGAAGCAGGTTTTCAAGCAAAAACATTAGCTCCAGGATTGTATTTCTGGAAATGGGTTTGGCAATTTGAAATCACAATGGAAGAATTTACGATTATTCCAGAAGGTAAAATTGGTTTAATTCTGGCAAAAGATGGTGCTGAGATTCCTACAGGAAACATTCTTGGTAGAAAAGTAAATTGCGATAATTTCCAGGATGCTGAAATGTTCTTAAATAACAATGGGCAAAAAGGTCGTCAAACACATTACATTACAGCTGGTTCGTATCGTATTAACACCATGTTGTTTCAGATTTCTATTACAGACATGATTCGTATCAATGAAAGTATGGTTGGAATTGTTACAACATTGGATGGTAAACCAATTGAAGCGGGTCAAATCGCTGGTAAAGTAGTTGATAATCACAACAATTTCCAAAACATTGATTCATTCTTGGAGCAAGATGGTAATCGTGGTTTACAACCTTCTGTAATACTTGCTGGATCATACAACTTGAACCCGTGGGCAGTAAAAGTTGAAGAAACTCCAATGACTGAAATTCCAATTGGTTATGTAGGAGTTGTAATTTCATACATTGGTTTGGAAGGAAAAGATTTAACTGGAGCTGAATTCAAACATGGTAATATCGTTGAAAAAGGATCGAAAGGTGTTTGGTCAGAACCTTTTGGACCAGGGAAATATCCAATCAACAAATACATTATGAAAGTTGAATTGGTTCCAACAACAAACTTGGTATTGAATTGGGCGGCTGCGCGAAGTGAATCACATAATTTGGATAAGAACTTATCGACGATAACTGTTCGATCTAAAGATGGTTTCCCATTCAATTTGGATGTTTCGCAAATCATTCATGTACCAACAACTGAAGCACCAAAAGTTATTGCTCGTTTTGGAAACATGGTGAATCTTGTAACCCAAGTTTTAGAACCTACGATTGGTAACTACTTCCGAAATTCAGCTCAAGATTCAGATGTGATTGCATTCTTGAGTACACGTAAAGAACGACAAGAATCAGCTAAAGAACATATCAAACGCGTTTTGGATGAATACAACGTGAATGCAGTTGATACCTTAATTGGAGATATTGTTCCACCAGAATCGTTAATGAAAACGTTGACAGATCGTAAGATTGCTGAAGAACAAAAAGTGACGTATGAAACGCAAAAACAAGCGCAAGAAACTCGTCAAGGAATGGAAAAGGAAACTGCCATTGCAGACATGCAAAAAGACATTGTGAAGGCACAACAAAGTGTTGAGATTGCGGAAAGAACAGCAAACGCAGCAGTGAAAAAAGCGGAAGGTGATGCAGCAGGAGTGAAATTAGCTGTAAATGCTGAAGCGGAAGCTACCAAAATGCGTGCATTCGCAGAGGCAGAAGCGACGAAAGCATCTGCAAAAGCAGAATCAGAAGCAATTAAGTTGAGAGCTGATGCAGAAGCTGAACAAATTTCTAAAATCGGTAATGCAGAAGCAAGTAAGATTCTAGCGGTTGGTAAATCAACAGCAGAAGCGTATGAATTAGCAGTGAGTGCTTTGGGTGGTGATAATTTCACGCGTTACAAAATCACTGAGGAATTATCGAAAGGAAATATTAAGTTGATTCCAGATGTCTTGATTGGTGGAGGAGCTAATGGACAAGGAACTGCAATGGATGGTTTGCTTGGATTGAAGTTGATGGAAATGATGAATCCAGAGCAAAAACTTGTTGAGGAAACAAAAAAGCCAAAAACAAAAGGTGATGCACCAAAGGATGAATCATCGAAGTGATAAGAATTAATAAATAAGCAGGAAAGACTAACTCATTGGGTTAGTCTTTTTTTTGATTCAATATTTCAATTTCAGCATTTAACTTTTCGGCAATTTGAGTATATTTGCGCAGTCCAAATAAAACCCAACAAATGAAATACAATCGAATTCTTCTGAAATTAAGCGGTGAATCTCTAATGGGAGAAAAACAATTCGGTATCGATAACAATCGATTGGCTGAATATGCAAAACAAATTAAAGAAGTGCACGATCAAGGTGTAGAAATTGCGATTGTAATTGGTGGTGGAAACATTTTTAGAGGCGTTCAAGCCGAAGAAGGTGGAATGGACCGTACACATGGTGATTACATGGGAATGTTAGCAACCATGATCAACTCAATGGCTTTGCAAGCAGCGTTAGAATCTGCAGGAATCAAAACGCGTTTGCAATCGGCAATTGAAATGAAGGAAATTGCTGAACCGTATGTAAGAAGAAGAGCAGTGCGTCATTTAGAAAAAGGACGTGTTGTTATTTTTGGTGCTGGAACAGGAAATCCATTTTTCACAACAGATTCAGCGGCTTCATTGAGAGCAATTGAAATCAATGCCGATGTAATTTTGAAAGGTACACGTGTTGATGGAATTTATACAGCTGATCCGTTTAAAGATGCAAACGCAACAAAATTTGAATCAATTAGCTTTGATGATGTGTATGCAAAAGGGTTGAACGTTATGGATATGACTGCATTTACATTGTGTAAAGAAAATAATCTTCCAATTATTGTGTTTGATATGGACACACCAGGTAATTTGAAAAAATTATTGGACGGTGAAAAAGTTGGAACAATCGTTAAAAACTAGAATTGACTATAATTGAATAAAATCTAATAGTATGATCGAGGATTTACAAATGATATATGACGAGTTTAAAGCTTCAAATCAAAAGTCTTTAACTCACTTAGATAGCGAACTGTTGAAAGTAAGAGCGGGTAAAGCGACTCCAGCGATGTTAAACGGTGTAATGGTAGATTACTATGGTTCACCAACACCAATTCAACAAGTAGCGAATGTTGGTACTGCAGATGCGCGTACAATCACAATTCAACCTTGGGAAAGAACAATGTTGAATGAAATTGCAAAAGGAATCATCAATTCAAATCTTGGATTTGCACCACAAAACAATGGTGAAATGTTGATTATTTCAGTTCCACCTTTAACAGAGGAACGACGTAAAGAACTTGTTAGGAAAGCGAAAGCGGAGGCAGAACATGCTAAAGTTGCAGTTAGAAATAACCGTAAAGATGCCTTGGACATGGTGAAAGACTTAAAAACGGATGGACTTTCAGAAGACATGGCAAAGGATGCTGAAACTGAAATTCAGAATATCACGAATGCATTTATCAAAAAGGTGGATGAAGTGGTTGACCAGAAAGAAAAAGAGATTATGACAATCTGATATATGAAAGGCGCTTTTAAAGGCGCCTTTTTATTTAAGTACAATTTCTACTCTACGATTCGCTTGTTCTTCATAAGCAAGCTTGGCATTCGGATAAATAGGTTTGGTATTTCCATAACCAACAGAAATCATTCTATTTTTATCAATGCCATGATCTGCCAAATAAATCAACACACGTTTGGCTCTTGCCTCAGAAAGTTTTTGTGCACTAATTGAATTTTCTCCGACCATATAAACATGTCCTTGAATTTCGATATTGATTTCAGCATTTGACGCCATAAAATCTTTTAAACGGTTCAATTTACCCTCAGATCCAGTCATAAACTCACTTGTTCCTGGTTTAAATTCAATTTCTTCGATTTGTAAACTTGAACCTTTTTTCAATCGTTGCATTTTCAAATTCACTACTTGTTCACTATTCGCTACAAGTTCAAGCTCTTTGTCAACAAAAAAGTATCCTTCTGCATCACATTTAATGTAAATTCTCCCCGATCGAGTTACATTCAGAAATATATCACTTCCGCTATAAAGAGCTGTCATCTCCTTTGATCCTTCAATCGTAATGTTTGCAATAATGGGTTCATTGGTTTCGACGTCACGTACAGTAATAGAAAAACTTGGTGCAAATTCATCGTTTCGTTCGTCAATTATTTTGGTCTCATTTAAAGCGTGCTCCAAAACATTTTCTGCTGCGAAGTTGAAGTTGAGTTGGAGAATTCCTTTCGATTTCTCACTTGTAGCAAATCCAATCAGTATTTTCTGATTTGCAGAAAGCGTCATTGGATATAAAAAACCATTTTTCACATTGATGTCCAAACCAACCGATGGTAAATCTTTTCCTTTGTAAATACGTTTTACTTCGGCAACACCTCTTGGTAATTCACTGCAAATGTTGTTTTCCATTTCCTCAAAAATGACCATTTGCAAATAGTCGTTCGGTAAACTTGCTTTCAACGATAAAACACCATCACTCGGAGCGATATAGCTTATCCAGACAATATTATTTTCTGAGATATCTGTTAAGGATGGATAGTTGCTTAATTCAGGTTTTTGTCCACCACTTGCTGTAAATTGAACCGAGTAATTACCAGATTTAAAGATGTTAACAGCGCCTTCACAATCGGCAATAGAAAACGTCTCAATCTTTTTTGCTTGCGAAAAAAGAAAAGTCGAAAATAAGACGAATACAATTATTAACCTTAAATTTACCATCTGTGAACAAATCAAATGTACCAAAGATTTTCATTTACAAAAAATAATAATGCGTTAAAAAATTGATAAACTGATGGATACACTCTATAATCGAATAGGATCTGACAATTTGAAGCAACTTATCGACGCTTTTTATGATTTTGTGTTCGCTAATGAAAAAATCGGGCCATTATTTCAGAATGACAAAGAGGAAATTAAAGAAAAACAATTTTTGTTCTTAACCCAATTTTTGGGAGGTCCTGGAGTTTATTCTGAACGTTTTGGTCATCCCAAAATGCGTGCAAGACATATTCCACACAAAATAACACTTGAAGCAAAAGAAGAATGGTTAAAATGCATGCGAATGGCCATTGACACTTTAGATCAATTAGATGATGCGTTGAAAGTTGAATTGTATATGTGTTTCCCGCAAGTGGCGCAGCACATGGTGAATTCTTAATTACATCGAGAGCTTTAAATCGCCTGTTGTGTTAATGCGAATGATCAATTGATTTAATTGAGGATAAATGCCAACAAGTTTCAAGTCTTTTACTTTACCATTCAATTTAACTCCTTCCGTTAACTCACGATTCATTTCTTTTTGAACCATAGTTTTCATTTCATCCAAATGAGGTGTCAAATCGAAGATGGCATACTCACGCATCATATTCGTGATTTTTGAATTGAACATCCATTTTGCTGATTTCAACAAAGCGTCTTTCGTTTTTAAATCAAACGTTAAATCTGGAAAATAGATTTTTTGAGCGGTTGAATCAAAAACAGGCGTCCCGACTAAATAAAGTGTTCCCTTACGTTTTCCTTCAAAATCTACTTTTAAATTCAATTGTTTATTCGCTGCTCCTTGAATTTCAATTCCCGTAAAAATCACTTCATTGTTCTTAATCGTAACACTTTTCCCTTTTAATTCACTAGTCAAAATTGAGCTCAACGAATCGTATCCAGCAACAATATCCACATCGATATTGAATCCTTTGTGCGCTTTGTGTTCACTTAAATTCGGCAGTTTCGGAACAACCATTTCAGGTTTATGCGTGCTGATTTGTGGAGTAAACGTTAAACTCAAATCAACATAAGCCACTTTTTTATCAAAACGAACATCACTCAAAGAAACCGCTTTTGGATAGGCAGTAAAATAACCGTATTTGCCAAGGGATGTTGGACTAGCTAACATCTTCCATACTTCTTCAATGTCTGATCGAATGTTGATCGAAGCAATTTGTTCGTCAATAACTTTTTCAAGGTCATTCAATACAGTCGTCACTTCTTTTCTTAGTTTATCGGTTGCGTTATAATTGAATACGGTTATCTCACAGGGATCAATCGTTTGGAATTTTGTTAATTGAGTCGAAGTCTTAAATTTAAAATCAGGTGATATTTTAAATCGTGTGGTATATGCAACAGAAACACGTCGCATTGGTTCTCCAACACCGCAACTGGCATAAATACGTGGAATAACGCAGCTTCCTTTTGAATCAAACAAGGAAGTGCATTCTGGACAATAATTCAAATACAATAAGTATTTTCCGTCAACATCATAGGATAAATATTCTCCTTTTCCATCAAATTGAATGGGTTCACGTGTGAATTTATAGGAATAACTAACGCCTTCACAGTTTTCCTCTTTGCCCGTAAATGTTTTTGGTAAAGATTTCTCAGTAAGTGTTAAATAGGGTTGAAGATCAATTTTGATTGGTAAACTTAAGGTTGATTCCCGATGACTGATTTCAGGTACTTCTTCCAATTGTGTCTCAGGAACAACGGGTTCAATTGTTTTACAACTGAATAAAATTGAAAGTAAGCTTAAACTAAAAATGAGTTGTTTCATTGAATGCGTTTTAGATAAACCTTTTGGTTGTAATTCGGTTTGAAACTAGTGACTTTATACGTTTCATTGTCGTCTCCTTCTGGGATTGAAGTTGTTATTGTTGTTGGATAAAACAAATTTCCACCAAACATTTCAAAGCGAATCACATCATTTTCCAAGGACATGCTACACGTATGAATTGTTCCAAGTACTTCAAATAACGAGAAAAACGTGTTGTTAAAATACGTCATGTCAATGATAATGCCATCCAATTCGTCCAATTTAAAATTATTCGGAAGTGAGTCAGCCGGTTGAATAATGCGATAATCCTTAATCATTTCACCGTATTTCTCGCTTTTGTAACACATTCTATAAGTCCAAACAGAATCTTTGGTTACTTCCTTAAATTCAAACTCAACAGCCACTTCGTCGTTCATGCCAGTTGTACTAGTTACGTGCATGATTCCAGCATATTTTCCTATCCACAAATTCGGATTAAAATCTTGTGCCTTACCAAGAAACGAGGAAAGAACAACTAAGAAAGAAAGTAGAATTTGCTTCATGAACGAATCTTTTTGACATGAAAAAGGGCTCTACAGTGTAAAGCCCTTTTTGTATTTAAGTATGTTTTAAGCGTTTACTGCAATTTGCGATAAAGCGTTGTTGAACGTATGACTTGGTCGCATTGCTTCAGTGATTTTTGCATTGTTTGGATGATAGTAACCTCCTAAATCAATAGCGTGACCTTGAGAACCATTTAACTCAGTAATGATTTGGTTTTCATTTGCAGTTAAATCTGCAGCTAATTTTTTGAATGTTTCAGCCAATTCAGCATCTTTCGTTTGGTTTGCTAATGCATTTGCCCAATACAAAGCAATGTAGAAATGACTTCCGCGGTTATCCAATTCACCTGCATTTCGCATTGGCGATTTATCGTTGTCCAAGAAAAGCCCAGTTGCTTCATCCAAGGTTTCTGCCAATACTTGTGCTTTTTTGTTTCCTGTTGTTACACTTAAGTGCTCCAAAGAAGCAGCCAATGCCAAGAACTCACCAAGCGAATCCCAACGCAAGTGACCTTCTTCAACGAATTGCTCAACGTGTTTCGGTGCAGAACCACCAGCTCCTGTTTCGAACAATCCACCGCCATTCATCAACGGAACGATTGATAACATTTTTGCACTTGTTCCAACTTCAAGAATTGGGAATAAATCCGTTAAATAGTCACGCAATACATTTCCTGTAACAGAAATAGTGTCTTTTCCATCTTTCAAACGCTCCATGGTAAATTGAATCGCATCGTCTGGACATAAAATACGGATATCTAATCCTGCAGTATCGTGATCTTTTAAGTATTCGTTTACTTTCGCAATGATTTGTGCATCGTGTGCTCTATTATTATCTAACCAGAAAACAGCAGGAGTGTTTGACAAACGTGCACGTGTAACTGCTAATTTAACCCAGTCACGAATTGGTGCATCTTTCGCTTGACACATTCTCCAGATATCTCCTTCTTCAACAGCTGATTCTAACAAAGTTGCGCCATTGTTGTCAATCACGCGAACAACACCATTTGCTTTCACTTCAAATGTTTTGTCATGTGAACCATATTCTTCAGCAGCTTGCGCCATCAATCCAACGTTTGGAACTGTTCCCATTGTAACTGGATCAAAAGCACCATGTTTTTTACAGAAATCCATTGCCACTTGATAGATTGTAGCGTAAGAACTATCTGGTAAAACAGCTTTCGTATCTCTTGATTTTCCTGCCGCATCCCACATTTGTCCTGAGTTACGAATCATTGCTGGCATTGAAGCATCAACAATCACGTCACTTGGTACATGTAAGTTCGTAATTCCTTTGTCAGAATTTACCATTGCAATTGCAGGTCCATTTGCATAACATGCTGCAATATCTGCTTCAATCGCTGCTTTTTGATCAGCAGGTAATGTTTGAATTTTAGCAATATGATCACCAAATCCGTTTTTAACATCAACGCCTAATTCAGCCAAAATAGCACTGTGTTTTTCAAAAACTGGAGCGAAGAAAACTTTAACAGCATGTCCGAAAATAATTGGATCAGAAACCTTCATCATCGTTGCTTTCATGTGCAATGAAAACAATACGTCTTGATTTTTCGCATCAGCAACTTCTTTTTCCAAGAAATCAACCAATTTGTTTTTACTCATGAACGTTGCATCGATAATTTCACCCGCTTTTAACGGAGCTTCACTTTTCAATACTGTTGTTGCACCTGAAGCGTCTGTAAACTCAATTTTAAAAGTTCCAGCATCTTTTACTGTAATCGATTGCTCATTGTGAAAGAAATCTCCTTCTGGCATATGCGCAACGTGCGATTTTGAATCTGCAGTCCATTTACCCATTGAATGCGGGTGCTTACGTGCATAATTTTTAACAGAAAGTGGTGCGCGACGATCAGAATTACCTTCACGTAAAACTGGATTCACAGCACTACCTTTAATTTTATCGTATTTAGCTTTCGCTTCTTTCTCTTTTTCGT
>JBDKHH010000050.1:0-10505 GCA_039797785.1 Bacteroidota bacterium
AAGAAAAATCAACAATGATGTTGATTTCCAATTCGTTAGTAGTACTTCAGTCTTTTTCAATTTATAAAATTTTCAATGCTTCTTTAATCAATATCTCGACAGATTCATCACCTGTTGCTATTTTATCTATGGCTTTTTCAGCTGCTTTCTTATCAAAACCTAGCGAAACCAATGCTGTTAACGCATCAAATCGATTCGTATTGTTTTGATTGAAAATATTTTCGCTCGAAAACACCATTTTTAACATTTTGTCTTTCAAGTCAATAATGACACGCTGAGCAGTTTTGGCACCAATTCCTTTAATGCTTTGAATTGTTCTAACATCTTCCGATTGTATAGCGTGCGCAATTTCATCCGGCACCAAAGAGGACAACATAATCATGGCTGTATTTGGCCCAATGCCGGAAACTGAAACCAAATGGTTAAACATTTCACGTTCTTCTTTACTCGCAAAACCATATAAAATATGGGCATCTTCGCGAACAACCAATTTTGTAAAAACCTTTATTGATTCATCCGAACCCAAGGCAGAAAACGTATTCAATGAAATTTTCACTTCATAGCCAACACCACCGCACTCGATGATTAATTCGGTTGGGTTTTTTTCTACTAATTTTCCGTTCAGATGTCCAATCATATTATTTGTTTTGTGCGTCAACAACTGCAACTTTCACCATGTTGATGATTTCTCTTACTGAGGAACCAAGTTGCAACACGTGAACTGATTTTTTTAAGCCGACTAAAATAGGTCCAATTGCTTCTCCTTCCGTCATTTCTTGCAATAATTTATACGCAATATTACCAGCAGATAAATTAGGGAAAATCAAGGTGTTTACTTGCTTATTCGCCAAATGTGAGAAGGAGAATTTCTCCATCATTAATTCGTTGTTAAGGGCAAAATTTGCTTGAACTTCACCATCCACGACTAGAGTTGGATATTTTTCGTGTAAAATCTCAACTGCTCTGTTCATTTTCTCTGAATCAGGACCAGGAGAAGAACCAAAATTCGAATAGCTTAAAAGTGCAATTTTCGGAACCACTTTGAATTTGCGGATCATTTTGGCAACGTTGTTTGTTATCTCTGCAATTTCCTCAGCTGTTGGATTCAAATTAATTGTTGTATCAGCCAAGAATAAAGGTCCACGCTTCGTTACTAAAATGTACATTCCAGCAACTGTGCACACATCTTTTTGTAAACCAATTGTTTGAATTGCAGGGCGAACAACATCACGATAATTTCTCGTAATACCAGAAATCATGGCATCTGCATCTCCCATTTCAACCATCATTGCGCCAAAGTGGTTACGTTCACGCATGATTTGAATCGATTCAAATTCCGTGAATCCTTTACGCTTTCTCTTTTCAAAAAAGGCCTTACCGTATGAAATTCTGCGTTCTTCTTCTTCTTCAGATTTTGGATCGATAATTTGCACATCTTGAAATTCAATACTGTATTCTTGAATTAATGCTTCAATTTTCTTTCTTTTTCCAAGTAGAATTGGGAAAGCTACACCTTCTTCCCAAGCTGTTTGAGCAGCTTTTAATATTTTGATATTATCTGCTTCAGCGAAAACCACTCGTTTCGGGTTCATTTGCGCTTTTTCAGTAATATTTCGAATCAATTTATTGTCTAATCCTAAGCGATTTTTCAATTGTCTTTCATACGCATCCCAATCTGTAATTGGATTTTTTGCGACGCCCGATTCCATTGCTGCTTTAGCAACAGCAGGAGCCACATAGTAAATCAAACGTGGATCCAATGGTTTTGGAATAATTTGATCGCGACCGAAAGAGATGTTTTTCTCACCATAGGCTTCAATTACCTCTTCAGGAATGGTTTCTTTGGCCAATGAAGCAAGTGCTTTTACGGCTGCTAACTTCATTTCTTCGTTGATTGTCGTAGCACGAACATCAAGTGCTCCACGGAAAATAAATGGGAAACCGAGAACGTTGTTCACCTGATTAGGATGATCAGAACGTCCTGTAGCCATGATAATATCCTCGCGAACAGATGTTGCATCTTTGTATGAAATCTCAGGTTCAGGATTCGCTAAAGCAAATACAATTGGATCTTTCGCCATAGCAGCGACCATGTCTTTCGACACAACATTTCCTTTCGATAAACCAACAAAAACATCCGCCTTTTTCATTGCTTCAGCTAAAGAAATAGACTTTTTATGTTTTGAATATGGCACTTTACTTTCATCTAAATCAGTGCGTTCACTGCAAATCAATCCCTTTGAGTCGTACATGAAAACATTTTCCACTTTTGCTCCTAATGCGCAATAAAGTTTAACGCAAGACATTGCAGCTGCACCAGCTCCAGAAACAACAATTTTCACTTTGTCGATTTTCTTTTTCGCTAATTCAAGTGCGTTTAGCATTGCAGCAGAAGAAATAATTGCAGTTCCGTGTTGATCATCGTGCATCACTGGAATATCCAGTTCTTCTTTCAATCTTCTTTCAATTTCAAACGCTTCAGGAGCTTTGATATCTTCTAAGTTAATTCCTCCAAATGTTGGAGCAATTGCTTTCACGGTTTGAATAAATAATTCTGGATCAGAAGCATCAACTTCAATATCGAACACATCAATATCTGCAAAGATTTTGAATAACAATCCCTTCCCTTCCATCACCGGTTTGGATGCGAGTGGTCCAATATTTCCAAGACCTAATACTGCAGTACCATTTGAAATTACAGCAACAAGGTTTGCCTTACTCGTGTATTTATATACGTCATCAGGATTTTCTGCAATCTTCAAGCAAGGCTCTGCCACACCTGGAGAATAAGCCAAGGAAAGATCTCTTTGCGAAGAGTACGGTTTTGTAGGGACAACCTCAATTTTCCCAGGTTTTCCTGAGGAGTGGTAATCCAATGCATCTTGTTTGCGTATTTTAGCCATAATCGTCTATTGAAGCCGCTAAAGATACAAAAATGGTTTAACTTTTTACGCTTTTGTTATGGAAGTTATAGGAATAAAAAAACCCGAATCAGTTTCCTGATTCGGGTTTCAGAAGTTATTCAAATTCTTATTTGATAACAACGTTTTTGCTTGTAGAAAGACCGTTAGAAGAAATTGTAACGATATAGCTTCCTTTAGCCAAGTTGTTTACTGGCAAAGCAATAGATTGAGATCCGTTCAAAGAAGTTAATTCTTGAGATGTCATAACTCGACCTTGCAAATCAACAATAGCAATTGTGTAATCAGCATTATCCGCCTCGAAAGTAACGTTAACAACATCAGATGCTGGATTAGGGAATACATTGAAAGTTTCAACTGCCTCTTCTCCAAGACCTAAAGAACAAACTACGTTAGCAATTGTGATATCATCAACATATACGTTATTTCCGTAACTGTTCGTACCAACAAACTTAACAAATACTTTATTGTTTCCGGCATAAGAAGACAAATCAACACATTCAGCTCTCCATTGAGCAGTTGTTGGTGTAAATGCACTTGTAGTGTTAGGTGCCGTTGCCAATGCTGCACCTGATTTTGACCATTCTGATGTCCAAGTTGCACCACAATCTGAAGAAACAAGCACTTCTAAAGCTTCAGTATAATTTGCATTATAACGAGCATGGGCAACTTTAAAGTTTAAAGATGTATTTGTACCACCTGTCAAATCAATTGGTTCAATAATGAACTCATCTTCTTGACCTGATGAACTATAATTATAGCAATCATATTTAAGTGCACCGCCATTTGTTGAAGCACGCGCCCAAGTAATTCCGTTGTCTACATTATTAACAATCCAATTAGCATATGGAAATGTTGCGTTTGTAAATGCGTTTGAGTAAGGCATTGCAACTCCACCAACTGTCGTAACAGAGAAAGAATAATTTTGAATATTATTTGTGTTATTGTTGTCAGCACCACCATTAGGAGAAGTTGTAACAACTTCCAACGTGTGCGTTCCAACAGCAAAAGTTCCAGCAGGAAGGGAAACTAATGTAGTTGCTCCAGCAGCCAATGAACCTGTCCAAGGCAAAGATAAAACATTTCCATTGTTATCGTATTCGTAATTAATAGAACAAGATGTCAATGTTGATTGACCATTATTTTTCAATGTAAAAGAAGGAGCAAAAGAAGTTGTACACTGTAAACTTACAGGTCCAGCACTAGCATAAACATCTGTAGCAAATGGACAAGAATTAATTGATGCAACTAAACCAGCCGTATTTTGAGTACCGACCTCGTAAATTTTGTTGTCAGTACACACCTTGTAAACTGTCGGGTAGTAACCAATGTTATAATCATTGTTAAACGCATTTGTAGCACTTCCTGGATCAATGATTGGATATGGAGTACCTGCTACCCAATTACCTTGAGTGTTTGTACCTGTACCATTTAAATCAGCCAACGTTGTTGTAGCATCTCCTTCAATGTAGAATACCATCACATCTTGAGTAATTGTACCTGTAGGACCATGCTCATTATAAAGTTCTTCTAAAGCACCTGAATTGTGGTAAGACCAACAAGGACCACACCATGTTGCTGAAACATCAATGAATACAGTTTTTCCTGCTGCAGTTAAGGAATATAAGTTCCAAGAATTACCATTTAAATCTGTAAAAGTCCAGTCTGGAGCCGTCGTTCCATCCGCTAATTGAGCAGTTGCAGAGAATGTTCCCGCAAATAATGCAATACTTAGTAATAATTTTTTCATAGTTTATTTTTTTTAGATTTACTAAACAATCAAAGTAAAATTAAAGCTTTAACTAGTTAATACAATTTTAATAATGAATTATTATTGGACTCCTAATTTGAATAAGTCGTAAAAGTTTGTATAAATGGAATACTAAATCCATTCGATATTTGTGGGGTTCAATGTTGTTTTATAAATCAAAAAAAATAAATTTATCGAATGAAAATTGTAGTCTTTTCCGGAGCTGGGATGAGTGCTGAGAGCGGAATCAGTACATTTAGGGATGCAAATGGTTTGTGGGCAAATCACAAAATAGAAGATGTTGCCACTCCTCAAGCTTGGTTAAAAGATCCTGAAAAGGTGCAACATTTTTATAACCAAAGACGGAAACAAATACTCGAATCTTCACCAAATGAAGCACATTTTTTTATCAAGGAAATGGAAAAATTGGGTGAAGTGACCGTTATTACGCAGAACATCGATGATTTACATGAACGCGCAGGCTCAATGGATGTTGTTCATTTGCATGGGAACATAAGAGAATCCAAGAGTTCCGGCCCAAATCAGGAAGCTCACTATTATCCAATTGAAGGTTGGGAATTAAAAATGGGTGAAAAGTGTGTTGACGGCTATCAACTTAGACCACATGTGGTTTGGTTTGGCGAGTCTGTCCCGAATTTAGAAGTTGCAGCTGGTATTATTTCTAAAGCTACTGTTTTAATTGTAATTGGCACTTCACTTCAGGTATATCCTGCGGCTGGATTGATTCACGCTGCTCCGTTGAATTGCACAAAATTTCTCATAGATCCAAATGCTTTAAATCTGCAAGTACCATCTGACTTTATCGTTTTAAGCGAATCAGCAAGTGAAGGAATGCTTCAATGCTTGGGGCTGTTAAAAGAAAAAAGCGGCCCTCAATAAGAACCGCTTTAACCAACATATTTTTATGCTTTTTATTTTTTTTTCAATTCTTCTTTAACATACAACTCAATTGCTCCAGTCATTGAAGGAGCATTTGGCATTGGCGCATGTACATCAAGACGCAAATTATTTTTAACCACGGCATTGGCAGTTGTTGGACCAAAAGCGGCAATTCGCGTATTGTTTTGTTTGAAATCTGGGAAATTTTTTAATAAAGATTCAATTCCTCCAGGACTAAAAAACACCAACATATCATAATATACATCTTCCAAATCTGACAAATCAGAAGCCACAGTTCTATACAAAACAGCTTTCGAAAAATTAATCTTATGTTCTTCTAGGGTAATTGGAATTTTATCACGAAGAATATCAGTACATGGCAACAAGTACTTTTCACCCTTGTGTTTTTTCATAACATCCATCAACTCTTCTATGGTTTGTTTTCCAAAGAAAATTTTACGTTTTCGGTATGTCACATATTTTTGAAGGTAATATGCTACAGCTTCAGAAACACAGAAATACTTCATTGTATCTGGAACTTCGAAACGAATTTCTTCAGCAATTCTAAAGAAATGATCTACAGCATTTTTCGACGTTAAAATAATCGCCGTATGCTCAGGAATATTCACCTTCTGCTGACGAAACTCTTGTGCTCCCACACCTTCTATATGAATAAAAGGGCGAAAATCAATTTTCAACTTGTATTTCTCAGCCAAATCGAAATAAGGAGATTTATCCCCTTCTGGTTTCGGTTGAGAAACTAATATAGTTTTGATAGCCAACGTTCTAACAAATTAATTTCAATACTAAAATCACTTTAAGAAATTCTTTAATACGTAGTAATAGGCTACGAATAGTGGTAGAATTTCGAGAGTGCAAAAATACAAAATTAAATAATACCACGACACGCCATTTGTTAAAACAACGTAGGAACTTTTAAACAGTCTCAAGATAAATTTTAAACAAACCAATCCTGCAAACAAACCTAAAAACAAACGATTATAAAGTGGATTCATAATCCAAAACAATGCTAGAATTGAAAAAACCAAGCCGAAAAATTGATTACCGGTTATTGTATTGATAGCGGAAATAGATAGTTTCTTTACTTCTCCTGTTAGAAAACCGACAATTAATGGTCCGAAAATCTCCAGCATAAACAGCGCAAATGGCACGGAAACAGAAAGAATAATTGAAAAAAACAAATCAAGAACAATTATTCGATTCAGCGTAAGAAATAGACAGAGTCCAAAACCAAGGAAATAATTCACCAATAAAATCACAGAACTAAACGAGCTTAAACGCATGTTTTCCTTAAGCACTTGATCCACTCCATTACTTTTAAAGGAAACAGCCAATACAGTAACAATGGCTTTTGTGTTTCCAATTCGCGAAATTGCAACGAACATAAAGGATAAAGCAAGAAAAGCAATTAAATACATTGTATAGGTTTCCACCTTCGGTTCCAACATATTTGGTACCTCCTGAGACACGCCATTAAAAAATTGTAACGCTAACACGTGATTCAATTCTACTTTTAGTTTCCACAAAGTTAACAACCTTGTCAAAGAAACTTTCTCTATGAGTAAAATATATTTAAATTTGTGGCCATAAAAGTATTTACATGAGAACTGATTTATACGTACATCCTGATTATTACAATATGGATGATCTTTTGTCTGACGAGCATAAAATGGTGCGTGATGCAGCAAGAGCATGGGTGAAAAAAGAAGTTTCACCAATCATTGATGAACATTATGAAAAGGCAACTTTTCCAATGCACTTGCTTAAAGGGCTTGGAGAAATTGGGGCTTTCGGACCTTATATTCCAGAAGAATATGGCGGACCAGGTTTAGATCAAATCTCGTATGGTTTAATCATGCAAGAATTGGAAAGATGTGATTCTGGACTTCGTTCAACTGCATCTGTTC
Source organism: Bacteroidota bacterium (assembly GCA_039797785.1). GTDB lineage: Bacteria > Bacteroidota > Bacteroidia > Flavobacteriales_D > Crocinitomicaceae > M0103. The sequence continues at coordinate 7,500 of JBDKHH010000050.1, forward strand.
AATCATCATTGGTGATGTATCCAATCTGGAAATATGGTTCAGAAGAGCAAAAACAAAAATACCTTCCAAAATTAGCTACAGGTGAAATGATGGGATGTTTTGGTTTAACAGAACCAGATCATGGATCAAATCCAGGTGGAATGATTACCAACTTCAAAGATGCTGGTGACGGTGAAAACGTTATTTTGAATGGTGCTAAAATGTGGATTTCTAATGCTCCATTTGCAGATATTGCAGTAGTTTGGGCAAAAGATGAAACAGGTCGTATTCACGGTATCGTTGTTGAAAGAGGAATGGAAGGATTTTCAACTCCTGAAATGCATGGAAAACTTTCATTGCGTGCGTCATCAACAGGTGAGTTAATTTTTGTTGATGTAAAAGTTCCTAAGAAAAATATTTTACCAGGAAGATCTGGTTTAGGTGCACCGTTAAGCTGTTTAGATTCTGCACGTTTCGGAATTGCTTGGGGAGCATTAGGTGCTGCAATGGATTGTTATGATCAAGCAGTTCGTTACTGTCAAGAAAGAACACAATTCGGCGTTCCAATCGGATCTTTCCAATTGCAACAAAAGAAATTGGCTGAAATGATTACTGAAATCACGAAAGCTCAATTGTTGACATTGCGCGTTGGTCAATTGAGAAACGAAGGAAAAGCAACTTCAGCTCAAATCTCAATGGCAAAACGTAACAACTGTGAAATCGCCTTGAACATTGCGCGTGAGGCACGTCAAATTCATGGGGCGATGGGTATTACTAGCGAATATTCAATGATGCGCCACATGGCAAACCTTGAATCAGTAATTACATACGAAGGAACTCACGATGTCCACTTGCTAATCACAGGTATGGATGTTACAGGAATTCCAGCTTTTACTAGAGAAATGCCTGAAACGAAATAATCGTTCCAATAATATTAAAGCCATCTGTTTTCACAGGTGGCTTTTTTGTTTTATCTTTTCACCAATCAAACTACTCAAATTGAAGCTTCTTCTTATTCTTAGTTGCATTTCTTTCTCCTATTTTTCATTCAGTCAGGCTGAATTGAGAAAGGAATTGGATTCTTTAAAGAAAACCATTCGTCAAAGTACCTACTATGATTCAACAGCGGTGTTTGAAAATGGTCAACGTGCAATTACGATTGCTAAAAAATTAAATGATCCAGACGAGGAAGCGTTGATTTATCAATATTATGGGAACTTTTATTACTTCTCTTATAATTTAAAAAAGTCCAAACTCAATTATTCGAAATCAATCGAAATTGCGCAGAAACACAAAAATGCCAAAATTGTAAACTCCACTAAAATCCGACTGGCTTTTGTGTTAATGGATACGGATTTATTAGCAGCAGAAAAAGAGTTCAAGAAATTACTTAAAGAAGCATTAAAATACCATTACACCGAGAACACGATTGAGATCTATAATGGATTAGGAAATTTATACGATTCTCGCTTAATGAAAGATGAGGCGTTAAAATACTACCTGAAAGGCTTGAAATTAGCTGAAAAAAAAGGTAAAAAGTACCACAATGCAATGATGCTCAACAATATTGGTTTATTGAAATTCAACAATAATCAAGTTAAAGAAGCAGAGAAAGATTTTAAAGAAGGACTAAAAATCATAGAGGGAATGGATGAGTTTCGCTTAAGTCTAAATCTGAATAACAATCTTGGACTTGTTAGTAAATCTCTCAAACACTACAAACAATCCATCAATTACTACAAAAACACCTTGGTCAATGCGAAAAAATTAGGCTTTCCTTTAGGTCGTGGTGTTGCCTTCTTAAACTTAAGTGATTCCTATTTGAACAACAAAGATTATTCTATCGCCATTAACTATGCAGATTCGGCCTTGTCTATTCTAAAACCTTTCGAACAATGGGAATATGTCGGCATGGCCTATTTGATTAAATCATCCATTTATCGAAATTTGAATAACACCAAAAGCGCAAAAGCGTATACAGATACGTTGTTTCAGCTCTTAACATTTCATACATCTTCCAATTTAGAAAAAACGGCGCACCAGGAACTTTCGTCTATCTATGAGCAGGAAGGCAATTACAAACTTGCATTCTTCCATATCAATCGTTTTCATGCGATTAGCGATAGTCTTTCTGAAATGGCTAATAAAGACAATATTGCACAACTTCAGGTGATTTACGGGAAAGAAAAGGTAGAAACTGAATTGGAAAATGAGAAAAATAAAAACTCACTTCTTTCAAAAGAAAACGAATTAAAACAAACAAGGGTGAATGCAATAATTGTTATATCCTTTTTTGTTTTACTCATCACTATTGGTTTAATTTATATTCGCCATGTTCGATTAACCCGCAAGCAGCAACAAGAGTTCACAAGCAAGTTAATTTCGAATATTGACCAAGAACGTTCGCGCATTTCAAAAGATTTACATGATGACATTGGTCAATCATTATCTGTCATAAAATCGAAAATCAATATGTTCACATCTGGTAAAATCAACGATATTTCAGGAATGGACAACGATGTTGGTGATGTAATTGATCAAACGCGTTCGATTTCACATGCGTTGCATCCTTCGTTTATTCAAAAATTGGGTCTTGAACGTTCGTTAGTTTCTTTAACGGAGAATACACAATCCAAAACTGGACTGATTTGTAGTTTGGATATCGATGAAGCCGAGAATCTTGAACTCTTAAACGCTGAGGCTCAAACCCAAGTGTATCGCATTATTCAAGAATGCATCAATAATACCTTGAAGCATGCTGAAGCAACGGCATTAAAAATATCAATAACTCAACATGCAAATGAGTTTATTGTAAAGTACCAAGACAACGGAATTGGAATTTCTGACGTCAATAAATCGATTGATGGTATTGGCTTGCAAATTATCCAAGAAAGAGCAATGAATATAAAAGGGAAAGTCCAAATTAATACTGGAAAAGGGAAAGGTTATACGTTAGTACTTACATTCACACAACTCGATTGATATGAAAATTTTCATTGCAGACGATCATCCAATATTCAGAAGCGG
>JBDKHH010000051.1:0-7671 GCA_039797785.1 Bacteroidota bacterium
ATGTTTATTCAATCACAATTGAACGAGTTGCAACTCCGTATGGAGTTAAAGCTTTAACGATATACGTACCTGCGTTTAGTGACGCAATGTTCAATTTAACCAAAATTAAATTACTAACATCAGAGCTCAAAACAACACGTCCTTGTACGTCAACAATTTCGTATGATGAAATAGTAGTAGCATCAACGTGTAAATTCAATTCGTTTTTCGCTGGATTTGGATATACAACGAAGTTTGTATTCAATAGTTCCTCAATTGACGCTTGACATCCGTTTGGCTCATACGTCATATTTGAGAAATTCACATAACAAACGAAATCAATACTATCCACGAACGGATTACGATTTTGTTGTAATGAATCTACATAATCATTTCTTGACATTTCCCAGCTATCTGGTAAGTCATTGAAATGCCATTGTTTCAAGATTGCTTGGTTCTGAGTAGTTGGTAATGCCCATGTATTTCCACTTACTGTTGTATAACAAATTGTTTCATACATCATTGCACGCGCAGCATCTCCTTTATGTTCTTCTCTTGGTTCGAAAACCGTATTTCCATTCGCATCTTGTCCAAATTTACATCCTAAGTATGCTTGTGTTACAGTTACAACTTCTCCTAATGGATAATTGCTTCTCAATGCGTTCACTTCATCTTGATTCGTTGGGAATAAATGGTGGTAGTCATTGTATTCTGGCAACGATTGTGCTGGGTTTGTTGGCATCCAAGAATGGCAATATGTGTGCTCTCTTGAATAACCTACTGCAGTAAAATCAAATGGTTCTACATAAATTTTATTTTCACCAGAGTACACACAAGTGATTACTCTACGATCTAAAGTAGTGTCACGTGCTGCGAATCCTTTTACCATTAAGGTTCCATAGTTACTATAAAACTGCATGTCATGTGGATTCGTAAGATTATGTAAATCTGCCACGAACGTTGCACTTGATGTATTAATACCGTTGTAGTAGTTAGAAGGCATCATTGTAGCAGGAGTTGTAACATTTGCTGTCAACGGTGCTGTCGTCAAGTAATTAATATTTGAACCTGTTCCATTGTAAGCAAAAACTGCAAAGTAATATCCTGTAGAAGCAACGATGTTGTTTGGTACAAAAGAAGTTGCATTTGAAGAATAAACTACTTGAGCGTCACCAACAATATCGCCTCTTAAATAAGCAGTTCCATCAACAGGAACACCTGTAATTGCTGATCCTTTCTTTCTTAATACTAAATAACCACTAGCACTTGATGATGCTGTAAAAGCTCCACTTAAGCGATATGTTTTTACGTTTGTTAATGATAAGTTTGTCGGTTGAGCCGTTGGTTCTGATGCAAAACTTCCACCAATACCATTCAAATTAATAACGTATGAAGCTTCATCCGCATCATTACTTGCAATTGTTAAAACAGCTGTTCGAGTTCCAGCAGCTGCAGGAGTAAAGTTGACAACTAAGTTTCCTGTTCCTAAGGCTGCTACTGTTGAAGGAGAAGATGCAACTGAAAAATCAGCAGCATTCGTTCCAGAGATTGTAGCACTTGAAATATTCAATGTGTTTACTGTACCTAGATTTTCAACAGTAAAAGTCGTTGGAGTCATGGTTGAAACCGCAGAAGTCATTGTATATGTTCCACCACTTATAATTGTTGTAGCACCTTGTTTCACATTTATTTCTTGAGCAGGAGTTGCTGCTCCAGCGGCAATATTCACATCATCCAACCCAATATTACCCGCAGACTTATTCGTATAAATAAAACGAATATAACGCGTTGCACTTTGAGGAACGTCTGTAAACAACGTATAGGTTCCAGCTGGAGGTGCAGTGTGTGTATGTAAGGTTGTCCAAACTGTTCCGAATTCTGATTCTTCAACCGTAAAAGTTCCACCTGTAAAACTATTCCCAGCTAAAAAGTAAGTTAAATTACCAGGATTAGACGCAAAATTGATAGTCAAAAAATCTCCAGTGTTATCAAATTTCATTGTTGGTGGAGTTGTTCCTGAAGCTGTATAAAAACCAGTCCCTGATTCAGTCCAACCTGTTGGCAAGGTTATGGTTGAAAATCCCCAACCAGTCGGTAAAACTGCCTGAGATAAACCTGTAAAGCTAACCAGCAATACAAGTATGGAAGTGTAAAATAATCTTTTCATTTTCATTTTATCTTTAAATTAAAATTGTATACCTAACGAAATATTAAACCTAAAACCACCACCATACATTACTGTGGCAGATTGCGCATCTGAATTAGCGTAAGGATCATTATCATTATCCCTAGCTTCAGCAATAAAATTATTATTCAGCCTATTCGTTTTCAAAATCGACCCTATATCAGTTAAGTTTGTAATAGAGCCATTAAATAACAAATCAAACTTCTTTAAATCGTATTTATAACCAGCGAAAAGATTAATTAAATAGTACGATGGTATTTTCCAAGCTTCCCTTCCAGCGTTAGCACCTTGGAGTGAGAATGGATCAAATTGAGAATAGTATCTATCAAAATACTGCAACTGAACCTTGAAAAACATATGTTTCATTGGTTCATAGCGAATTGCAAAAGCCAAAGCCGTCTGCGCTGCATCACCTACATGTACTCCCTTTGCATCAAATGTAATCTCTAAACTATCATATTGAGGAATAAAAACAGTTTCAGAAGAATTCCAATACCAATTCCCAAGAGAAAACATAGCTTCACTTGACCACTTTTTATTTAGTTCATAAGCTAAGTCAATTTCGCCTCCAATATGAACAGCATCCATTCCATTTATATTAATACGAACAGATTCCTGAGGATCATTTGGGTCAGGAACCAATACACCAAACGGAAAAGGTTTATTTTTCCAATTAGTTAAATAACCATTAACATTTATTCCAAATTTTTTATTTGCATAATTATATCCACCTTCTAGAGAATAAATGTTCTCATTTACAATTTCTCTGAAAAATGTATTTGTATTATTATCAATTACATTACTGAATTGCGGTGTTCTAGATAAATAGCCTGCATTAACAAAGAAAATAGAATTCTTTTTAAGTTTGTAACTTCCACCCAATTTCAATGTCATCCCAGGAAGGTATTTCCAATCCGTTTGGAAAAACTCCAAACCTTTAGAACTTTCCGTATAAGTTTGCCCTTGGTAAGTAATACTATCTCCTGCCCCAATTCTCAAAGTAGTATCTCCAACCTGTAATTCTTTCTTTTGAAAATAATCAATCCCTTTATAACCACTTGTGATTGCGGAAACATTTACAAAATATGACCATCGGTCTCCGTTGTATTCCATTTGACCGAAACCACCAATCCAATTAACTAATCCATCCCTATGATTACTGTATGTATTTAATGCTATTTTATCTCCTACTTTCATCATTGAATTGGAACTATTTTGGTTAGCAGAATTCACATAGTAATCTCCACCTAGCAAATCTCTAATCTCTTGAAAGTGTGTACCTTTATAAAAACGATAATCCAAACCACCCGAAAAGACTGTTTTTTTCGAATAAGCATAGTTGAATTGTCCCAAATAGCCTACCCAAAAGTGATTATTAACTGAGGAGACTAAAACTTGAGATGATTTAATTTCTGTTGGGCTATATGCTGGATCTATGTTAGGTGTTCCGAAAAGAGAATTCACTTTATTCTCTTGCTCAATTAAATCCCAATCAATTAAACCGCTTGTATCTCTCAAAGCAGTGGAATTAGATAAACGGGTACCTCCACCTCTGCCTATAGAAACATAGGCAATATTAGATATGGAAAGTTTTTCGTTTACAATCCAAAAATCTTTTAATGTAATTTGTGGTTTGTTGTAGTAATTTAATTTTTCATTCATTACCTCCTTTTTTCCATCAACAGTCCTATAACCCCAATGTTGGTTAAAGCGCACCCCTTCATTAAAAAAGAATGTCGAAGAATCTAATTCTAACCCTTGTTCATTTGCGCTATTTGAATCCCAATATTGTAAAGCTTGGTTAAAAGATCTTTGACCATGCTTCTGAGGTGCCGAAAATGCAGAAAGTGATAGTAAATGTTTGTTAATTTTCTTCTGAATTTTTATATATCCAAAAGCACCCTGACTAGGTGTACCATAAACCCATCCATCACTTTGTTTGTAAGAGCCTGAGAATGTTATTCCCCAACCTTTTTTTGACATTCCAGAATTGAAAGCTAAAGTTGATCTTAACAAATTTCCCGTTCCATATTCCTGACGAAAAGTCAATCCTTTCCTATTTCCGACACCTTGGGTAATAATATTTATTGTACCACCGATAGATGGCATTGCTAACTTTGAAGCACCTAAACCTCGCTGCACTTGAACTGTTGATGTAATTGCATCTAGTCCAAACCAATTCGACCAATACACCCATCCATTTTCCATATCATTAACTGGGACGCCATCTATTAATACACCAACATTACGTTGATCAAATCCTCGCACATTTATTCTAGAATCTCCATCGCCACCTCCTGTTTGAGTTGCATAGACTCCGGGAGTCCCATTTAATAACATTGGTAAGTCTCGTGACCCAAGTTCCTCTGTAATTTTTTGGGTAGACAATTTAGTCACAGCTATAGGAGTTTTTCGGTCTGAAGCTAAATTCCCGATAACCTTAACTTCCTCTAATTCTTGGCTTCCTCCCATTACAATATCTAACACTTCGTTAGGCTTATCTATATTCAACTCAATCTTAAGTGTATCAAAAGTAGGCATCGTTACAAACAATACATATCTCCCATAACTTACATTTTTGAATTCATATTTACCATCATAATCAGTGATAGTTCTATACTCTTGGGATAGAGTTAATTTTGCTCCAATAACTGGTTGATTAGTTATATCATCTTTAACAATTCCAGAAACAGTACCTTTTTGAGCAAAAATCAAATTTGAAACTAAAAGTATACCCAATAAAATTATTGACCTCATTCCTTATAAAATTTATTTGAAAGAGGCCGCATATTTGCAGACCTCTTAACTATTTAAATTTATTTTATGATAATTCGTTTAGAAATTTGATTTCCTTCACCATCAATCATTTTAATAAAATAAACGCCTTTTTTCTCTTTTAGATCAATTGAAACAATTGATTTTGAATTATTATCTAATGTATAAACAATTTGACCCAAAGAATTATAAACTTGTACATTAGCAATGAATGTTGCACCTTTTATAAAAACAACTCCTTCTGATGGATTAGGATAAACAGTCACTTCTTTGGATGGCTTATTTGTTGAAATTGACGCTTGTGGATCACAACTACAAATATGAGAACCTAAAGAATTCCAATTACCAACAATACTATCTGAACCTCCTACATTTAAAACAGTGTCGCCTAATAGATCTAAAAGTACAATTTCAGCTGGTATAGAATCCCATTCTCCCAAAGGATTAAAAAGTGTTGGATTAACAGTTACTCCTTTTTGGATTGACATCTTTCTAATTAAAGAATAATCAACTGTTACACCATAACCTGACTGAACATATGGAGGATTAACCGTCCATCCAAATAATGGATCTGAACCACTTCCTGGATTTTCACCAATTTTCGCAAAAATGTCAACTAGCGAAAAACCTGGGATATTCGTTGCATTTATCACTGTAGTTGGTGAAGATGGAAGAGTTCCTTTTGCTAATAAAATTGCGTCATTCCCATTCCAATAAAAAGCATCTGAAGATGCATAAACAGGACAGAAAAACCCATCAGCCTTTGCTTGTAAAGCATCCCAAATAGGAGCTTCATTTCCTGTGCCAGTCGCAACTCTTTTATCTAACACAGCAACAAATGTGCTGTACGGCGCAACAGTACCTGTTAATTGAACCGAATTTTGAACCGTTGCAGAAGTTGACCCATTTGAATAACGTGACACGAAATACCCATCCAAATTAATGGTACTAGCAGTTGGATTATAGAGTTCTATGGCCTTATTATTGAAGCGACCTTCAACATACTCTGAAATAAATAATTCTGAACAATTTTGAGCGTAGGTCGTTCCTAACGCTAAAACACTAACAAAAAGTAACGTTTTTTTCATACGATATAGATTATAATTAAAAGAAAATGCTTGGGGTAAGAACGTGAAAATAAACTAGATAGTTGGATGTATTTTTTGAATACTGAAGTGCATCGGGATAAACTCCCAACCATAATCCACTATTCAGTTTGAACATTATTTTTTCATATCGCTCTGTTATATTTTTTCATGGTTTCAGTCTAATACACTTAGCATCAAGGAGAACATGAAAAAACTCGAGGCAAAAATAATACATTTTTTTTCTAGCTGCATTATTTAATTGTTAACATTCGAAAAAGGTTTTGAACGATTTTCTTTTTCGGAATTAAACATTTTATACTTTAGCGTTCATTAATTATCAAATCATGAAAAAATACTATTTGTTTTTACTCGTTGGAATCGTTTGTTCCATCCAAACTTTTGCGCAAGATCTGTCTGTTGAGAAAATTTGGAAAAAATATGAGTTTTCCGGTGCTTACATTGATGGATTCAGATCCATGAAAGATGGTATTCACTACACGAAACTAGATGAGCAAGATGGTACTGTTTCGATTAAGAAATATGTGATCACGGATGAAAAAGCGAGTCCCGAAACACTCGTTACAGGCGAACAATTAAAATACAATGGAAACGCCATTAGCATTGATGACTATTTCTTCAATGACGATGAAACAAAAATTTTAATCACAACGCAAACAACTCCAATTTATAGAAGAAGTTTCAACGCTGTTTATTTTTTGTTTGATTTAAAAACAAAATCCTTAAAACCACTTGATGAAACACATCAACCACAAACTTTAGCGGAATATTCTCCAGATGGAACGAAAGTTTCCTTTATTCATAAAAATGATTTGTTCGTAAAAGATATTGCTTCAGGAAAAGTTACAAAATTGACGGAAGACGGAAAACGAAACAAGGTCATCAACGGAACAACGGATTGGGTATACGAAGAAGAATTTGCAATTACCAAAGCGTATGGTTGGTCACCAGACAGCAAATATATTGGCTTCTTAAAATTCAATGAAAAAGAGGTTAAAGAATTCACAATGACCTATTACAAAGAATTGTACCCTGAATTGTATACTTTCAAATATCCAAAAGCCGGAGAAGCAAATAGTAAAGTTACAGCGCATATTATTGCTATTAAAGGAGGAAAAACAACCAATTTGGATCTTGGTGAATATGAATATATACCGCGTATTCAATGGTCAGGAAATTCAAATAAATTGATTCTCCAAACATTGAATCGTCATCAAAACCATTTGAAATATCACTTGGTGGATATCACTGGTAAAAAAGCTACCCACAAAGTTTTTTATGAAGAGAAAGCAGCACAATATGTCGAAATTGACAACAACCTATTGATTCTGAAAGACGGAAACACAATTCTTAGAACGAGTGAGCAAGATGGATTTAATCACATTTATAAATTAACATTCGACGGACAAAGCACTCAGATCACAAAAGGAAGTTGGGATGTTATTGATTTCTTTGGTATCGATGAAGATAAAGGAACAATCTATTATTCCTCGGCTGAAAAATCTCCAATATCAAAAGGTATTTACAAAGTTGGCCTTGACGGAAGTAGTAAAAAGTCAATTTCACTTGAAACAGGAATGAATGACGCAGAGTTTACTTCAGGAATGAAATATTTCGTTAAAACCT
>JBDKHH010000052.1:0-2577 GCA_039797785.1 Bacteroidota bacterium
CAATTGCTTTTACAATATCACCTGTGTAGCGAATTCCACCGTCTGCAATAACTGGAACACCAGTTCCTTCCAATGCTTGAGCAACATCATTCACTGCAGATAATTGAGGAACACCAACACCTGCAATAACACGTGTTGTACAAATTGAACCTGGACCAATTCCTACTTTAACAGCATCAGCTCCTGCTTCAACTAAGTACAAAGCTGCTTCTGCAGTGGCAATATTTCCAACGATTACATCTAATTTTGGATGTTTCGCTTTTACTTCTTTTAATTTGTCAACTACACCTTTCGTGTGTCCGTGAGCGGTATCAATCACAATACAATCAACTCCAGCTTCAACCAATGCATCTACACGGTCAGATGTATCAACTGTTACACCAACTGCAGCAGCAACACGTAAACGACCATACGAATCTTTACATGAGTTTGGATGTGTTTTAACTTTGATAATATCGCGATAGGTAATCAATCCAATCAATTTATTATGGGCATCAACTACTGGTAATTTTTCGATTTTTTTCTCTTGAAGAATTTCTTCTGCTTTTGAAAGATCTGTTCCATCAACGGTCGTAACGATATTTTGAGTTGTCATTACTTCTTTGATCGGACGGTTCAAGTTTTTCTCAAAACGCAAATCTCTATTAGTAACAATCCCTTTCAATGTTCGGTTTTCATCAACAACTGGAATTCCACCAATTCCGTTTTCTTTCATCAGTGACAATGCGTCTTTAACAAATGCATTTTCAGAAAGCGTTACGGGGTCCAAGATCATTCCACTTTCAGAACGTTTTACTTTACGAACTTCTAGCGCTTGTTCAGCAATCGTCATGTTTTTGTGAATCACACCAATTCCGCCTTGTTGAGCAATTGCAATCGCTAACTTCGCTTCTGTTACCGTGTCCATTGCAGCTGATACGATTGGCGTATTTACTTCAATGTTTCGCGTGATTTTACTTTTTAATTGCACATCGCGTGGAAGAACTTCTGAGTAGGCTGGAACAAGAAGAACGTCATCGTATGTTAATCCTTCTGTGATTTGATTGATGTTGGAAAGTGACATGTGAACCTATTTTTTTTGTAATAAATTCTTGCAAATGTAATAATAAAATCTCAGACAATTACTACGTTCAATTTGTTTTTATACGGATTAAAAAAAGTGTTTCTTTTTGTTAATTTATTGAAAAAATTTTTGTGAGGTCGCAATAAAAGCTTAGACTTGTTAATAGAATTTATATTATGAATCTAAAACAATTTACAATCTTCTTTTTTTGCTTGCTTTTTGCACATTCACTAAGCGCGCAAGAGGGTAGAACTGTTGCCATCGATAGTTCCAGATTGATTCAACTTTCAGGTGTAGCAATCGGTGAAACAGAGATGAATCCTGTTTCTTACACAACGATTTACGACAAAACAGCCAAACGCGGAGTTATCGCTGATTATTACGGCTTTTTCTCGATGGTAGTTTTTCCTGGTGATACTTTGCTTTTTTCAGGATATAGTTACAAAACATCTACTTATATCGTTCCTGATACCTTAAATGAAAATCGCTATTCGATTATTCATATGTTACAAAAAGACACTATTAATTTACCAGAAGTTACTGTTTATCCTTGGCCTTCTCGTGAAGAGTTTGCCCGAGCTTTTGTTGAAATGGAACCATACGATGATGCAATTCGAAGAGCGCAGCGTGAATTGTCTGGCGAATCTTTGGCATTTGTGGCTGCTCGCTTGGATACAGATGCTTCCTTGGCGTATGGAAATGTTATGAATCAACAGTATACCAAGTTGTATACGAATCGACAATTACCATCGAACAATTTATTGAACCCTTATTCTTGGGCGAAATTAATTCAAGATTGGAAAGCAGGAAAATTATCAAAACAATAGATTGAATCTTCAATCTGTAATTTTCAATCTTTAATCTTCAATCAATTAATCGGATAACACAAAAAGTACTTCTCAACAGGATTTGCTAAAGCGGAAATATTCAAATTGTCTGAAGCCTTGCTTAAATCGATGATTTCGCCATTTTTCATCAACATATTGATGTTCTGCTTGTGCTGATTATACGCATTGTTGCTCAACACATCTGTGTAAACGAAAAACTCAATTTCTTCATCGTTTAAGTCAAATTGATTGCGCACCATTTCTTTCTCTAAACGAATGCGATCTGGACTAAACGGATCTTTTGAAATTTCAATCTTAAATAAATCACGGTTCACCAAGCGAGTAGAAAGCATAGATAAAACTCTATCTGGATGGTCTTGCCAAACTTTAATTGCTCCTAAGATGTCGTAATCGTCCAAAGCGGCAAATTTATCTAAGACACTTGGGTCGTTTTTGAAATTCTCAGTGCGTACGTCATTTTTCAAGAAATACATCAAGGTTGGACTCGCGAACAATTCATTTCCTTCTTTCACTAGTTGTTTCGCACGACGCAAGGCATGAATCAACATAAATTCAGCTGAAACAACAGTTTTGTGCAAATAAACTTGCCAATACATCAATCGACGTGCAACGATAAACTTCTCAATCGAATAGATTCCTTTTTCCTCAAGAACCAAATTTCCATTG